>JBHRQF010000074.1:0-6756 GCA_042645325.1 Campylobacter sp.
GATATCAATTAAGCAATTATACCAAAAAGGACGAAAAATGAAACTTCAAAACGCGGTTAAGCTCTTAAAAGAGTTCGGAGAGGTTAAGGAGCACGAATGCGGCGCGAGCGTCGAGATCGGGGCTAAAACTTACGGCGCGCTAACAAATTGCGGCGAGGATGCGGTTTTGTATCTATTTGAGGAGACTAAAGACGAGCGCGGCGGGATATATTTTAGCTTGGTTAGCTCGCTAAAGCAGATGCGCGAACGCTTGCAAGAACTACAAAGGGCGGCCTAAGCTGCCCTAAAAAGGATAAAAGATGAAAAAAGACGAGTTTAAACAAGAGGCATATCTGAATATCGCGGTAAATGAAGAGATGGCCGCCGAGTGCTTGCGACGTAAGGCGATATGCCAAAAGATGATCAAACTAATAAACAGCGACTTGGGCGAGGAGTTTTTGCAAGATTGCGAGGATTTTAAGGACGCGATGCAGAAATTTGAACTCAAATACGGCTTTTTGATTTGAAATTTAAAGGAGGCGAGTGAATGAAAACTCTAGCACAGTTAATTTACGAAAAAACGAGATGGACGCTAAAAGATTACTGTGAAATGCGCGGGATAAGCTCGATCATGGGGCTTCGGTGCGGATACGTGAGCAAGGCAAACGCAAAGATACTAGAAAGCGACGGGATCGAGTGGCGCACGGCAAAAAACGTCAAAATAGGCGACGGCACGTGCGCGGGATTTGTCTATCTGAACAAAAACAAGAAAGCGAGTTAAAAATGCTAAATAAAAAAGCGGTTGATTTTGCGATATTTCAAGCAAAAATGGCGATGGCGGGGTTTGAAACAAAACTAACTCCAAAGGGCGAGATCCGCGGGGTTAAACGCGGCGCAAAGCTAGGCAAAGCGGAGGCAAAAAGTGCGAATAATCCAAATTATAAAACAAATTCTCTCGCATCGCTCAGTTGAGCCGTGCCGGACAAAAGATAGGAAAATCAAGGGCGCGAGCGGGGCGATCTTTAGCGGGTCGCACTACTACGCGAATGCGGACGGGTTTATCGCGTGCAGGCTAGGCGGCGCGATTGTGGACGTAAAGGAAAAATCATGCTAATTCAAAATTTGAAACGATTTTTTGAGGTCAAGGCGGGGATCGAGAGGATAGAGGAGCAGATAAAAGAGCTCAAAGAGGATAAAAAAAGCTACCTTGAAACTCTCGAAAACCTAGAGCGCGAGCTAAAGCGAGAGCTAAACACGGACGACTTATCGGACGTCCAAATTTCGCACGGGCTCAAGATGTCCGTCGAGGTTGTCAAAAAAGAGGACAAAGACAAAGAGGCGGGCGATGAGTAAAAATTTAAGCGATGCGTTAAAAAACGCCAAAGACGAGATCAAAGAGCTAATCGCCTCATTTTTTGAGGAGATTGAAGCCGATCTCGATGAGCTTGCCGAGCTCGTAGAACAAAACGAAACTGAGCAAGCGGACGACCTAATCACTGAAATCAAACAAAAAATGGATAGTTGGCTCGCGGTGCAATAGATGAAGCCCAAAACGCCTAAATTTAGCGCAGAGGACATTGTCGATTGCGGGATAGATAGCGTCCGTTTTGTGATGCCAAAGGCCACGCTTAACGGCTTTTTAAAAAAGATTGAACTTTTGGGAAAGCTGCGGCTAATAAGCCGAAATAAAACGGTTAAGGATTATGCGGAGTATAAATTTAAGGGCGCAAATAAGCCGCTTTTTGATGCGGACGAAAAGCACCCCTTTAAAATCCGCTACATAAGCTTTAAGCGCGGCACGAAAAGCTTAACCAACACGATGCTGGTGGTCGAAAACTCAAGCGAGTTAAACGATCTTTGCAAGAAGCGTAAAAAGCCCTTTGGCTATTACGTTTGCGTTGTCTTTGCGGGGCTGTTTCAGCCTAGCAGGGATATTTACAAAGAAACTTACCGAATTTTGGGCAAGTTTTTACGGCGTTTTAAGCCTTACAGCTGGGATGTCGCGGTGGATTTTAAAGACCCTTGCGATGTGAATTCTAAAGCCAAAGGCAAATTTAAAGAGTCCGTAAAAGAGTGCGCCGATGACGTGATCAGTTTTAAAACTAGCATTTACGCCAATCGCGGACTAAAAAGCGGGAATTTTTATGCGGTGGACAAGGTTTGTTTATATGACAAATTCGAGAAGCAAACGAACTACCACAAGCAAAAAATAGACGAGAAATTTAAGGACTGGAAGCGCCTTGAAGTTACGTTTCGGCTCAAGGGTAAATTTATGGATTTTATCGAAAACGAGAACTTTAAGGAGTGCGTTGAGGTGATGGACGAGATCGCGGATAAGCTCACGGGCGAGTTTCCTTTTGGCGTCTATCTTGGCAAATTTAACGAGCAAATCGCATATTTCAGGGATATGCGCAAGCGATTAAATTTAAGCAAAACTATTTTTTAAAGGGTAAAAAGTGGGAAAATTTAACGTAGATGAGCACATAAAGGCGCTTAAGGTTTGTAAATACTTCACGATCGAAGGTATAGAAAATTTAATCAAAAGGTATCCGAACGAGGAGCATATAAAAATCGCCATGCAGATCAAGGCGAAAAACGAAAAGCCGATCGAGGGCGCGGCAAACGAGGAGTGAAAATGCATCAAAATCAAATAAATTTTATCAGCTACGCGCAGGCGGCAAAAATGCTAGGCGTTGCGGTAGTGACGATCAAGAAGTGGGCGCAAAAAGGCCTTATCAAGCGCTACGCCGTAACTGGCCGCAGCGTGTTTGTCGATAAAGACGAGATTTTAGAGATGATTAGAGGTAAAGAGGCATGAACGTGATAAATCAAGTCGTAGCGGACGATTATGCCATTTATAACGGCGACAGCTGCGAAGTAGTTAAGGCTCTAAATGATGAGAGCGTAGGCTATATCATTTACTCGCCGCCGTTTGATAGCCTTTATACCTATTCAAATTCCGATCGAGATATGGGTAACTCCGAAAAGGGCGAATTTATGGAGCATTTTGCGTTTTTAGCAAAAGAGCTATTTCGTATCCTAAAAAGCGGGCGGCTCATGAGTTTTCACTGCATGAATTTACCGACTTCAAAGGTTAGAGACGGATTTATCGGAATTCGCGACTTTAGAGGCGAGCTAATACGCCTTTTTGAGAGCGTGGGCTTTATTTTTCACTCCGAGGTTTGTATTTGGAAAGATCCCGTAATCGCTCAGCAACGCACCAAGGCGCTCGGCCTACTTCATAAGCAGCTCGTAAAAGATAGCGCAATGAGCCGTCAAGGGATACCCGACTACCTCGTCACGATGAGAAAGCCGGGCATAAACGCCGAGCCGATCGAGGGTGGGCTAAAATACTACTGCGGCGACGGTGCGCCTATCGCCTCTAAATTTGACGAAGAAAAAGGCAACCTAAACCGCGGGAGTATCGAAGTATGGCAAAGATACGCAAGCCCGGTTTGGATGGACATCAACCCAAGTAACACGCTAAGCCTAAAAGGTAGCCGCGACGACGAGGACGAGAAGCATATTTGCCCGCTCCAGCTTGACGTTATAGAGCGCGCGCTCCAGCTATGGACGAACGAGGGCGACGTCGTATTTACTCCGTTTTTGGGCATCGGCAGCGAGGTTTATCAATCTCTAAAGATGAACCGCAAAGGGATAGGCATCGAGCTAAAGAGCTCTTATTTTAATGTTGCGGCGAAAAACTGCGAGCTAGCCTTGCGAGAGCGCGCCCAAGGATCGCTTTTTTAAAGGTCGGTAGTGGATAAGGCAAAAGAAATTCAAGACTTCTACGCAAGCAAAGTTAAAGCCGAGTGTAAGCCTGAGATTAGGCGATATAGCGCGCTTCAAATGGCATTTTTCAAAGCAAAGAGATCGGGCGAGGACATAAGCGTCCTAAAACAAGAGCTAGAAAACGCGAGGCGCGAAGCGATGAGAAAGGCGATCGGATGTTTGGACGAGCATGAGCATTTTGAGGTGATCGCGACGTTAAGCGACAATGGCAAAATCCGCTCAATGCCCGACTTTTTCAAGAATTGTATTATTTGACAAAGGAAAATTTATGCAATATGAGGACTTTTTAAAGACGAAACAAAAACGCGCAAGCTTTAAAAGCATCGAAATATCGCGAGACGAGCTAAACAGCGCGCTATTTGATTATCAAAAAGATCTCGTCTATCTCGCGCTTAAAAAGGGGCATTTTGCGATATTTGCTATGACGGGCAGCGGCAAAACGGCGATGCAAGGCGAGTGGGCTTATCAAATTTGGCAAAAAGAGCGCGCGCCCGTGCTGATCGTGACGCCTCTTGCCGTTGCATTTCAAAGTATCGAGGAGATAAAACATATCCTAGGCTACGACGTTAAATTTTGCGAAAGCGCGGACGACGTGATAAACGGGATAAACATTACCAATTACGAAAAGTTGGATAAATTTGACCCGGACGCGTTTGTCGCGCTAGTCCTGGACGAGAGCTCAAGGCTAAAAAGCTATACCTCGGCCACGCGAAATTTAATCATCGAAAACTACAAACACACGCCCTATAAGCTCGCATGCTCGGCCACCCCAAGCCCGAACGACTACACGGAGCTAGGCAATCACACGGAGTTTTTAAACGTGATGAGCTTGTCCGAAATGCTCTCGATGTATTTTGTGCACGACGGCGGCGATACGTCCGAATGGATACTAAAAGGCCACGCGGTTAAGCCGTTTTGGAAATTTATCAGCTCGTGGGCGGTGTTTTTTACCAAGCCCTCCGATCTAGGGTATAGCGCCGAAGAGGACGCTAAATTTAAGCTACCGCCGCTAAAAATGCAACACGTCGAAGTTGAAAGCCAAAGCAAGGACTCGCTTTTTGCGATCGCTGCGCAAACCTTGCAAGAGCGCAGGCAAGCCAAAAAAGATAGCTTAGAGCAAAGATGCGAAAAAGTGGCCGAGATCTGCAATGCATCAAACGAGAATTTTTTGATTTGGTGCGAGCTAAACGACGAGGGCGCGATGCTTAAAAAGCTAGTGGCGGATAGCGTGGAGATCAAAGGAAGTGATAGCGACGAGTTTAAGGCGCGCGCGATGAGCGATTTTGCAAACGGCAAAATAAAATGCCTCATCACAAAACCCAAGATCGCGGGCTTTGGCATGAACTGGCAAAAGCACTGCGCAAACGTGATCTATGCCTCACTATCGGATAGCTTTGAGGGATTTTTCCAAAGTTTACGCCGCGTTTATCGTTACGGCCAAACGCGAGAAGTAACCTGCTATATCATCACTAGCGAAGCCGAGGCAAACGTGCTAGCAAATATCCGCCGCAAAGAGGCTGAATTTTATAAGATGATCGAGGGGTGCTTGGAGCAAACGCGCGAGCTGGTGCTAAGTGAGATCAAGCGCGTAAGCCGAGAAAAAAGCGAATATAACCCGAGCGTAGCGATGAGCTTGCCGGAGTTTCTGAGGGTGGGATAAATGATACTCGCCACTCTATTTTCAGGCATAGGTGCGCCCGAGTTTGCCGCTCGCGAAGTATTCGGTGAGGCTAAAACGATATTTGCCTGCGAGACAGACAAATTCGCCCGTCAAAGCTACCTAGCCAATCACAAGATAGACGAGACGAAATTTTACCGCGACGTTACGGGGCTTGACACAAGGCCTTACGCCGGCAAGATAGATATTTTGATCGGCGGTAGCCCTTGCCAAGACTTTTCTATCGCGGGACAGCGCGCGGGCGAGAACGGTGAAAGGGGTAACCTGATATGGCAATTTTACCGCGTGGTTAGTGAAGCGCGCCCTAGCATTTTTGTCTATGAAAATGTCAAAGGGCTTTTAAGCATCGACAGCGGGAAAAGCTATCAAAGATTTACGGACGCCTTGCGAGGGCTAGGTTATCACTGCCACGCCGAAATTTTAAATACCAAAGACTACGGCATCCCGCAAAATAGAGAGCGATTGTATATCGTGGGGTTTTTGAACGCAGACGAATATCACGCTTTTTCGCTCGCTCCTAAAGCCGGCTGCGGACGGTTGGCGGATTATCTTGACCGAGACGTTGATGAAAAATATTTTCTCAGCGACAAAGCCTTTGCGTATTTCCACAGCAAACATCCAAAATTTAACGGCAAATTTGAACCTAAAGACGTAAATAACGAAAGTGTCGCGACCACTATAACAACGAATCCAGGCCATCGCAGGACCGACACTTTTATCAAGGTCGTCGGCGAGCTTGACGCAAAAGGAAGCGAGAGCATAAGGCGCATATATGGTACATGCGGACTGGCTCCGACGCTGACTACCGCAACGGGCGGCGGGCATACGCCGAAGATTTTACAGCGCGCGCGCATACGCAAGCTAACCCCTAGAGAGTGCCTACGTCTGCAAGGTTTCCCCGAGAGCTTTAAAATCGTCGTGAGCGATACGCAGGCGTATAAGCAAGCGGGCAACGCGATGAGCGTAAACATCGTAAAGATGATTTTTGAGCAAATAAAGCTCGCAAAGAATAAAGATTTTAGGTTAGGAGCGTGAGATGACTTATAATTTAGGGTCGACTATGGAGGAATTAGAAGCGAAGCTAAAAGCAGCGCAAGAGGAGATCATGATGCTAAGGCGTAAAAAAGTAGTGATGCCCTCCCGCGCAGCCCAATTGCTGGGCGAGATCAAAAGGCTAGCTCAAAAGGGGCTGGACGCCAAAACGATGACTACAAAAGACGAAAAACTAAGAGGAATAATCAAGAAGATTAAGGATTAATGACATGAGAGAGATTAAATTTAAAGCTTATTATAAAGCAGATAAAAGG
>JBHRQF010000075.1:0-6745 GCA_042645325.1 Campylobacter sp.
CTCTGAATGACGAGAAAAAAGTCGCCGGAGCGCAAAAAGATCTCGAAGAGGCACAAAAATCTCTCGAAGACTACACTGCGTTTTGGAACGATATAAAGGCTATAAATTTAGCCAAAGGCGACGCGACTAAAGGCGCAGAAACCTTTGCAAATGCTGGCTGCGCAGGCTGTCACGGAGTTGAGGCTGCGGGTATGCCTACAGCTATGAGTGCTGCTGAACTTAGCGAAGCGTACGGTGTAGTGCCGCCTGATCTTAGCAGCGCTGGGGCGATATACGACGAGCATTTCTTGGCCGCCCTTATCAAAGATCCGACCAAGGCGCTAAAACTAACGCATAAATTTAACGACGAAACCCCATATCCGATGCCTGCCTTTTTCGGAGCCGGCGGAGAGGATCCAAACGCCGAGATAGCTGATATAGTCGCATATCTAAAGTCTATCGCGCCTAAAGAAATCAGCGACGAGAAGGTATTTCTCGATGCGTGTCAGAGATGCCACGATATGAAATACGAAAACAAATACGTTCTAACCAACCGCGTAAATTTGGCCGCCTACATGGGCTCAAACCCTCCTGATTTATCGATGATGATCCGCTCAAAAGGCGATGATTATCTGCATAAATTTATAAACGACACGCAAAAAATGCTACCAGGCACCTCGATGCCTCGCGTAGGCCTAAATAAAGCTAGCGAGGACAAAGTCGTAGCCTACATGGCAAAAGCGGGCGACGCTAAAAAAGCCGAGCGCGAAAGCCTAGGCATAAACGCGATGATCTACTTCTTGATTTTCGGTATATTCGGATGGCTTTGGAAACGCAAAGTCTGGTCTGACCTACACTAAAATTTGAGCCCGACTTCGGGCTCAAATTTGACCGCAAACAAATACTAATTTTACGTGCCTATAGTTTAAATTTGGATACGTTTTGAGCGCAACAGAAACTATAAATATACATTTTACAGCATTTTTAAGAACGCGTACCGATCCTGCTTTTTACGCTATGGACGAAGCAATACGGCAAGATCATTTGGATTTTCTTAGCGGCGGCGAGCTAAGTAGCGTGATTTATAGACGCATTTTTAAGCTAGAGCTCAGCTTGTTTTGGTTTTTTCATAATTTTTCTTGATTTAGGTCGTCTTTAAATTTATTTCCCGGTGTTAAAATCGGCTATCAATTTTGATTTGCAAATTTTAAAAAAAGGGTAAATATGAACGGCCTCAAATTTACAGTCAAGCTTTTCGCGACCATCGCGGCGCTTTGCCTCGGATTAAATTTAAGCGCTAGCGAGCTGGAGGGCAGGTGGAGCATCGTCTCGGTAAACATAGACGGGCAGGAGGTGCAAACGGCGGGGCAAAAGTGCTTTGAGAATTCATTTTTCGAGGTTAGCGACCGCGAGGTAAAGCTAGGTCTTAGCTCCGTAGGCGAGGACGGCGCGTGCAAAAGCGGCGCGGCAAGCTACGCCTTTAAAAGCATAGGCGCGGACAAATACGCGCTGGGCCCTATCGGCGAGTTTTGGCTAGAAGAAGGCGCGCTAAAGGTAAAACAGTCCTTAGACGGCGGCAAATTTATCGTTTTTTCATTCAAAAAAGACGCGGCCGCAAACAAAGCTTTGGCAACGTCAGCCGGCTCAAATTTGAGCACAGACGAGCTAGAGGGCAGATGGGAGATCGACTCTGTCGCGGCGCATGGGCAGACATTTAAAACGGCTGGCCAAAAGTGCTTTGAAGATTCGTTTTTCCAGATCTCGGACGGTAAAGCGACTGTTAGCATCGTAGCGGCAAATCCGGACGGCACGTGCAAAACCGGCGCGGGAGAAAGCGGCTACAAAAGCCTTGGCGCGGGTAGGTATGCGCTAGATAACGACGCGGGCGAATTTAGATTAAAGGGCGACACGCTCGAATACGAACAAAGCGCGGGCGGTGTCTTGTTTACCTTTAAAAAAAGCCGCGCGGCACACGCTAGCTCAAATCAGACGCAAGCCAAATCAAGCTCAAATTTAGACAAAACCCCAAAACCCGAAAAAGACCCTAGCGTCAAGCATAGCGACGCAAAAGCTACCAAAAAAGGCACGGGCGTGTTTGCGGGCAAGTGGTTCTTAATAAACACCAATACTGACATATCCTTTTATCTGCGCGACGACGGCACTTACGCGAGCCGTTTAGAAAAGCCCGACTGGCGCACGCGCATCGACGGCACGTATAAAAAAGACGGCAAAAAGATCACGCAAACAAGCAACGACGGCGAGCAAAGCACATATAGCTGCGAGAATGCGGACTGCACGTTTTTGTGGAGCGACGGCGGATACCATCTCTTTAACGCTCAAATCTTAAATGAGGTGCCAAAGGGCAGCTACTCATTCACCTCCGTTGGCTCCATGTCCGTTTACAACGCCTCGGGCGATTTGGACGTTGTTGGCGGAGGCGTGAGCGGGTACTATGACTTCGACGGCAAAAGCCGCTTCAAGGACGGCAGTTTGTCCTACTCCTCCGCCGCCATGAGCAATGTGGGCGGCGGCGGAACAAGATCTAGCAGTAGCGCGGGCTCATATACGCTAGATGCGGGCGAGCTCACGCTCAGATACGACGACGGACGGACGCAGCGACATAGCTTTTTTTACATCCCACCCACTAGCGAAGGCAAGGCAGGCGGAGCGGTCGTCGACGGCGTGATATATTTTTTGGACGAATAGCAACCCATCGGCGTAAAACCAGGGCAAATTTGATAACAAAAAAGCCGAAGGCAAAACCGCCGCAGACGGCTTAAAAATTTACGAAAGGAAAAATATGGCTAAATTTAAATTTTTCGCAATCCTCGCGGCGCTTTGCCTCGGGTTAAATTTAAGCGCTAGCGAGATAGAGGGCAGATGGAGCATCGTCTCGGTTACGGCGCAGGGGCAGACGTTTAAAACTGCCGGACAAAAGTGTCTTGAAGACTCTTTTATCGAGGCTAGCGGCGATAACGCGCGCCTAAGTCTAAGCAGTGCGGACGGTAAATCCTGCGAAAAAGCCGAACAAAACTTCGCTCTAAAAAACCTAGGCGGCGGCAGATACTCGCTTGGCGGCGCAGAGCTACGGCTAAATAACGGCTCGCTCGAATACAAACAAGGCACGGGTAGCGGCGAGATCGTATTTACCTTTAAAAAAGACGAGGTAAATTTAGCCGGCATCATAAACGGCGCCGTAAATAAAGCCGGCCTCGGCAGATCAAATTTAAGCGAGATCGAGGGCAGATGGGAGCTAGTCTCGCTAAAGGCGCAGGGGCAGAGCTTTAAAGTCGCGGGGCAAAAGTGCTTCGGCGACTCGTTTTTTGAGATCGGCAGCGATGAAGCGACGGTAGGCATCGTGGGCGTAAACCCGGACGGTTCGTGCAACAATAGTGCGGGCAAAAGCGGCTACGAAAGTCTGGGCGGCGGCAAATACGCGCTTAGCGCTAAAGGGCTGGGCGAGTTTTGGCTAAAGGACGGCATGCTCGAATACAAACAAGTCGCGGATGGGCAAGAGGTATTGTTCGTCTTTAAAAAAAGCGCAAGTAGCGCGCAAGAGAGTGCAAATAAATCAAGCTCAAATTCGGCCGAGTCCGCAAGACCCGCAAAGGACTCTAGCGTCAAACATAGTAGCGCCGGAGCAAGCAAAAAAGGCTCGGGAGTATTTGGCGGTACGAAATTTAACATGCTTTTAAATACGAGCGAGGATTATTCCTTTTACCTACGCGACGACGGCACCTACGCTAGTCGCCTAGAAAAGTCCGACTGGCGCACGCGCATCGACGGCACGTATAAGGTCAAAGACGGCATCCTAACGATAACCAGCAATGACGACTACGACACGAGCTACTACTGCGAGAACGACGACTGCACCTTTTTGTGGAACTCAATCGGCACGGGGTATTATATGTTTCAGGCGCAAATTTCAAGCCAAATGCCAAAAGAGTGTTTCTCGTTTCGCAAGGCCAGCTCATCGTCCCTGCACAGCTGGTCGGGCGGCAGCGATACTGTAAGCGTAGGCGTTAGCGGATACTACTGCTTTGACGGCAAAGGGCGTTTTAGCTCGGGCGGATCGTCGTATGCTACGGTAACCTCGGGTACCGCCGGCGGGGGCATAGGCGGGGGCAGCTCGAAATCACGTAGCGACGAGGGCTCATACACGCTCGATCAAGGCGAGCTAACGCTAAAATACGACGACGGTACGGTCGTTCGCCACAGCTTTTTCTACACTCTGCCGCGCAGTAAAGATAACAAAACTATGGCGATCATCGACGGCGAGGTTTATCGGTAGGTTAGCTCTTTTTAGTCGGTAGGATTTTAGCATTTTAGCCCGTTTTTGACCGGGCTAAACTTACATGCTGCGCCAGCCAAATTTGACAGCCTGCTCTCGCCACTCACGACCATCAAATTTGCTTGCGGCTTACCTCAAAACCTAACTTAAAATTTAACGCCGTACATTAATTTCCATCGTCAAATTTTACCCTCACTCGCCCCGCCAAAAATCTCAAATTTAACGCACAAAATAATGTTTTTTAATTTTTCCCTCCCTTTTTACGCCAGATTTTGGCTATAATTTCAACCAAAGCAGATCGCGGTCGCGATTTACGTTTGCATAAATTTATCTTCATTACGGTTTTTGCAAATTTACCCAAACCCGAGCTCAAATTTGCGCTTGAGTTTAACGAAGTTCCGCGTGTCGGAAAATTTTCTACGGATCAGAGTATGCATTTTATCGGTACCAACATCGGCGGGGCGTCGTCAAAGGTCGCTGTTATGGACGAACGCGGCGAATTTTGCGAGCTGTTTTTACTACCTAGCGGCTTTAGCGCGGTCAAGGTCGCGCGGCAGATTAAGCAAAATTTAGAGCAAAAAGGCTACGGGCTACGAGCGCGTCAGCGTGGACTACGCAAAGCTTAGTATGAGCGAAATTTTATGCCACGGCCTCGGGGCGCACTTTTTGTTTGAGCCTGATTGCACCGTAGAAGGCGTGGGCGGGCAAGACATGAAGGCAATCCGGTCGCAAATATCGCCGAGCGTTACCTTAAAATCCCCTGCTCGGTGATGTATCAAAACGACGCGCACTCAGAGGTTATCAAGGGTTTTGTACGCGAATATCAAGCCCACGGCGTCGTCGACGTCGTGAACTGCCACACCTACGCGACTCTGACAAACAGGATCAAAGAGGCGAGCCGCGAAGCGGGAGCGAACTATATGAGTTTGGAGACGGACTACTTCAAGCAGGACGTCGGGCAAATTCGCACGCGTCTAGAAGCGTTTATAGAACTGCTTTAAGCTGGGTCGCTCTAAATTTTGAAATAAAGAGCTTTGTAAATTTAACAATCCAAAGAAAGGAGAGATTGCATGAAATTTAAAGAGATAGACGAATCTCGTCGCGGCTTTTTAAAAGGAGCTTTGGCAGCGGCAGCCATCGCCGGACCGGAAACGATGCTAGCAGGCTTCAAGCCGTTTAAGCCCGATTCGCTGCAGGTTTGGTCGTGCGGAGGACTGTCCGAAGCATTTAACGAGCTAAACGCCATTTATGAGTCAAGGACGGGACATAATATCCAATACACCGGCGCCTTTGCGGGCGCGCTCGGGAAGTCGCTGCTAGCCTTGCAGGGCAAGACGGAGGTTTTCGGCGCCCGCGTTTTGGAGCTGTCTCAAAAACTACGCAAAGCTGGCCTTAGCCTCCGCTTTAGACCGCTATGTTTTACCGACTACGTTTTAGTAGTCCCAAAGGGTAATCCCGCAGGCATTCGCGATCTGAAGGATTTAGCAGAGCCCGGCGTGCGAGCGATGCTGCCGCTAAGGGCATCGCCTCCTGGTAGCGGACCGGTAAAGGGAATTTTGAAAAATTCAGGTCTCACAGGGCCCGTTATGAAAAATATGATTGCCAACGGCTCATGCGTCATCCAGATGATGTGCGATCTCGTAGATGGCAAGGGCGATGCGTCCATAATCGAAAAGCGCCTAACGACGCACGATAGGTTTAAAGACAAGATCGAATATATGCCTATCGACGAAAAACTCATCCCGCCCGGGCCGCTTACCTTTACGCTAAATATCATGAAGTACGTAAAGGACGAGAAGCTTGCCGATGACTTTGCGGATTTTGTCTGCTCCGTGGAGGGGCAGGAAATTTTCGAGCGACACGGCTTTACCTCCATCCATTCGGCGCGTGGGCTTGAACTCATAGAAAGGTTTGGTGTAAAAGATGTTTAGTATAGTAAATATGGCAAAGATGAAAAAAGTCTCTAGACTAACTAAAATTCGTCGATTGGTGCAGCTGATTTTTATCGGCGCGATCGGGCAATGGGCGTATTACGGGATTTTTAGATGCCCTTTTATCGTGCCTTTCGTAAACTGCCAATCCTGTCCAATCGTTACGTGCTGGGGGCGGATCGCGACCGTGTTTTTCGGCTTTTGGCTATTTATCCCCGTGCTGGTTATTTTCCTCGGGCGCGCCTTTTGTGGCTGGCTTTGCCCGGGCGGATTCGTAAATCAAATGCTCGGCAAATTTGCCGCTTTTAAGCTCAAGCTAAAAAATAACAGGAAGCTACGATATGCACAAATAGGCATGGTTCTAGCCGTTTTGCTTAGCGCGGGCGTATATTTTATCTACGGCAATCCTCGCGTCATGATCCCCATCCGCACCAGCGACGAGTATCTAAACGCCGTTATCATGTCCTTTAAATTTTCAGATTGGTACTGGGCAGTTCGCACTGCCGTCGTCGTGGCCCTCATCGCCGCATCCTTGATCGTCGCA
>JBHRQF010000076.1:0-6708 GCA_042645325.1 Campylobacter sp.
CGGAGCTGCGGCTCACGCGCGGGTTCATCTCGATCACGATCATGCGGCCGGTTTTTGGATTTATAGCAAACTGTACGTTGCTACCGCCCGTATCCACGCCGATCTCGCGTAAGATTTTAAAGCTAGCGTCGCGCATAGCCTGATACTCTTTATCAGTTAGCGTAAGAGCTGGCGCGACCGTGATGCTATCGCCCGTATGCACGCCCATCGGATCGAAATTTTCGATCGAGCAGACGATAATGCAGTTGTCGTTGCGATCGCGAATAACCTCCATCTCGTACTCTTTCCAGCCTAGCAAGCTCTCCTCGACCAAAATTTCTCGTATCGGGCTGGCGTCTAGGCCGGTTTGGGCTAGTTCTTTAAATTCGTCGATATTATACGCCACGCCGCTACCGGCGCCGCCTAGGGTATAGCTAGCGCGGATGATGAGCGGAAAGCCGATATTTGCGGCTGCGGCCAGCGCCTCGTCCATGTCGTAGGCGTACCGGCTTTGCGGCAGATCCATGCCGATCTTTTGCATCGCCTTTTTAAACTCCTGCCTGTCCTCGCCCTTTTTGATCGCTTGCGGGTTGGCGCCTAAAAATTTGACGCCGCCTAGCATGTCCGCTTCGTATAGCTGCATAGCGACGTTTAGCGCGACCTGGCCACCCATCGTAGGCAGTATGGCGTCGACTTTTTCTTTATCTATTATGCGTTTGATGCTCTCTTTGGTTATCGGCTCGACATAGGTAGCGTCAGCGAAATCCGGATCGGTCATGATGGTAGCCGGGTTTGAGTTTATGAGTACGACGCGGTAACCCAGCTGCTTTAGCGTCTTTGCAGCTTGGGTGCCGCTGTAGTCAAATTCACACGCTTGCCCGATGACGATAGGGCCGCTGCCGATGAGTAAAATAGTATTGATGTCGGTTCTTTTTGGCATTATTTTTCCTTTGTTACGACGTATAGATACGAGGGGATGGTTATGCTTACGTATGGCTTTACGGCCGCGCTTTTATATAGGCTTTCTTGGATCACGCCCGTGACCTTGCCCACTGAAATCCCGCTGAAAAATATCCCGTCAAGCCCGCTCGTGACGACCTCATCGCCCTCTTTTGGACTGAGCCACTGGGGGATAAATTTCACCGTTATTCCGTCTTTGCTCCCGTGCGCTATGCCTGGGATCTTTTCCTCGCCGATTGATACGGCGAATATACTTTTTGGATCGTTTTGTAGCAAGGCCATTGGATTTCCGTCCTTGCTCACGACGATACCCGCACTCTTGCCTTGGTAAATCAGCCCGTAAATTTTAGACTCGTCGTAGCCGCTAAATTTATCCAGCCAGACCTTGTCGTAGTCGCTTATATTTACGTAGCTAAGGGCGCGCACAAGCTGGACTCTAGGCTCGTAAGCGGTCGAGTTTTTATCGACCAAAATTTCATTTAGCTCTTTTGCAAAGCTTGAAAGCAGAGCTGCCGATTTTTCCAGTTCGGCGTTTTGAGCGCGAAGCTGCTTTATCTCCTCGCGTTGCCTAAAATGCTCGTTTACGCAGTCTTTTACAAATTTGACCGCGTCGTCGTAGGCGGCGACTACGCGGCTGTTTAAATTTACGACGTATCCCGAGATAAGCGCGCCTCTATCAAGCGAAAAAAATACCAGCGCGCCGATGAGAGCGACGAATAAAATTTTACTCTTCATTTACGAGTTGTTGTAAAAATTTAATCTCCTCAAGAGCCTTGCCGGTGCCTCTAGCCACGGCTAGCAACGGATCGTCCGCGACAAAAACGGGAAGTTTAACGATATCGCTTAGATATTTATCAAGGCCGCGGATCAGCGCGCCGCCTCCGGTTAGCACGATGCCGTTTTCCACGATATCTCCGGCAAGATCGGGCGGCATCATCTCAAGTACGGTTTTTAGGGCGTCTGCGATCTCTTTTAGAGGTTCGCGCATAGCCTCGCGCACGTCCTCGCTCGTTAGCTCCACGCGGCTTAGTAGGCCGCTGATTTGGTCGCGACCTTTTACTACGATGCTAAGCTCCTCGGGAAGCTGAATCGCCGAACCGACGGAAATTTTGATATCCTCGCCCGCGCGCTCGCCGATTAGGAGGTTGTATTTTTCTTTTATGTAGTTTACGATGCTCATATCGATTTTATCGCCCGCGGTGCGGATAGACTTGCTGATGACTAAACCACCTAGAGATACTACGCCAATCTCCGTCGTACCGCCGCCGATATCGACGACTAGGTTTCCTTGCGGTTCGCGTACCGGTAAATTTGCCCCGATAGCCGCAGCCATAGGCTCCTCGATCAAAAACACCTCTCTAGCTCCGGCGCTTAGAGCGCTCTCGCGTACGGCTTTTCGCTCGACTTGAGTTAGGCCGTAAGGCACTGAGATGATGATACGAGGGCGCAGGAAGCTCTTTCTGCGGTGAGTTTTTTCGATAAAATAGCGGATCATCTTTTCCGTCATATCAAAATCCGCGATAACGCCGTCTCTCATCGGACGGATAGCCTCGATATCGCCGGGAGTTTTACCTACCATCTCTTTTGCTTCGTGGCCGACGGCTAATATTTTTTGCTTGCCGTATTTTTCGCGTTGTACCGCGACGACGGAGGGTTCGTTTATGATAATGCCTTTATCTTTTACTAGAACTAGCGTATTTGCCGTGCCTAGATCAATACCCATATCGCTTGAAAAAAATCCTATTAGTTGGTCTAAAATCATCTGTATCCTTATGCGCTTATTTTATTGTTTTTTACGAAAATCGGCTTTTCTTTGCCGTTTACGACCTCTTTGGTGATCACCACGTCGTAGCCCGCAAGCTCCGGCAGTTCGTACATTATGTCAGTCATCACCTCTTCCATTATGCTTCGTAGCCCTCTGGCTCCCGTTTTTCGCTCGATGGCTAGCCTTGCGATCTCTTTTAGTGCTTCGTCGTCAAATTTCAAATTTGCCCTATCTATCGCGAAAAGCTTTTGGTATTGCTTTAGTATCGCATTTTTAGGCTCGGTTAAAATTCGCACCATATCATCCTCGGTGATTTTATTTAGCGTAGCGACAACGTGTAGCCTGCCGATGAGCTCCGGGATCAGTCCAAAATGCACCAGATCGTCGCTCTCTAGCGCGTCCAGTAAATTTTCCCTATCGTCTTTAGAGCGTTTATCTTGACCAAATCCTAGCACGTTTTTTCCGATCCTGCGCTCGATGATGTCAGCCAGGCCGTCAAACGCGCCGCCGCAGACAAAGAGGATGTTTGAAGTATCTATCTGGATAAATTCCTGATTAGGGTGCTTTCTGCCGCCTTTTGGAGGGATATTTACGAGGCTACCCTCGATGATTTTTAAAAGCGCCTGCTGCACACCCTCGCCGCTCACGTCGCGCGTGATCGAGCGGTTTTCGCTCATTCTGGCGATCTTATCTATCTCATCGACGAAAACTATGCCCTGCTCGGCGCGCTTTACGTCGCCGTCCGCGGCCTGCAAAAGACGAGTTAAAATATTTTCCACGTCTTCGCCGACGTAGCCCGCCTCCGTTAAGCTCGTAGCATCGCAGATAGCGATAGGCACGTCTAGAAATTTAGCCAGCGTCTGCGCCATCAGCGTCTTGCCGCTACCGGTAGGGCCGACTAGCAAGATATTTGATTTTGAGATCTCCGTATCGTCCTCGATCTCGCCTTTTCTAAAAATTCTTTTGTAGTGGTTATAAACGCCGACGCTAAAGACCTTTTTGGCTTTATCTTGACCGATAACGTAGTTATCCAGCACCGCCTTTAGCTCTTTTGGCGTCAAATTTTGATAGTCTCTAGTTCGCTCTTCTTTTTCTTGCTCGCGGCTCTCTTCGCCGTAAAGCACCTTGTAAGCGGCAGTGATGCAGTGCTCGCATATAAACGCAGTTCCGTCTATATCGGCCAGTAGCCTCCTCTCGGCAGACTCTACTTCGCCGCAAAAATTACATTTTCTCGCCATTATTCTCTTCCTTTTACTAATGGGATACCGCGCTTGGTGCTTAGTATAAATTCACACATTTTTCGCACCTGTTCGTTCGCTGCGCTCTCCAAAAGCTCGCTAGCTGCAGCCTTTAGATCCCCGCTTTTTCTAAATAAAAATTTATACGCTCTGTTTATCTCTTCGACCGTATCTTTGTCGAACCTGCGCCTGATACCGACTAAATTTAAGCTTCTGATATAGGCTCGGTTGCCTTCAGCCAGGCAAAACGGTACGACATCCTGAGATAGCGCGCTAGCACCCGCGATCATGCAGCTTTCGCCGACTCTCACGAACTGATGTATCGGCGTCATACCGCCCACGACGCTGTAGTCTCCAAGCTCCACGTGACCAGCTAAAGTTGCGTTGTTTGCCAAGATGACATTATTTCCTATGATACAGTCGTGCGCGACGTGGCAGTAGGCCATGATAAAGGCGTTGTCGCCGATGCGCGTGATCCCGTCGCCCTTGTGCGTGCCCGAGTTTATCGTGCAAAACTCGCGGATCGTCGCGTTTTTACCGATGCGAACGCCCGTGTTTTCCTCGGCGCGGTAACTCACGTCCTGCGGGATATCGCCCACGATAGCGTAGCTGTAAATTTTACCGCCCTCGCCGATATGCGTGTCGCCCACGATCCTAGCGCCTTGTTTTACGAGTACGCCGTCGCCTAGCACGGCGTCTTTGCTGATGTAGGCATAGGCCTCGATCGTTACGTCCTCGCCGATCTTCGCGCCGTCCTCGACGACGGCTTGCGGATGGATATTTCTCATTTTGGCTCGCTTATTTATCTACGATCATAGCTTTTAGCTCGGCCTCGCACGCTAGCGTGCCGTCCACGTAGGCTTCGCCTTTTAGTACCCAGATATTGCCTTTGTGTTTTAGCACTTCGAGGCGGTACTCGAGCCTGTCGCCGGGGCGTATCGGATGGCGAAATTTAGCTCCGTCGATGCTCATAAAATAAACGACTTTATTTTCGATATTTGCTTGATGCTCGTCGTTCATGCTCTTAAACGCGAGTACGCCGCCGGCCTGCGCCATACCCTCGATGATCATCACGCCCGGATATATCGGGTGACCGGGGAAGTGCCCCTGAAATACGGGCTCGCCGATCGTTACGTTTTTATACGCGACGATGTGTTTAGCAGGCTCTAGCTCGGTTACTCGGTCGATGAGCAGAAAAGGATATCTGTGCGGGAGTATTTTTTGGATTTCAACGATGTCGATCACTTTAAACCTTGTGAGTAAAATTTAAAGCCGATTTTAGCCAAATTTTGCTAAGAAAAAGATTATTGATTTGGCCGGGGCGAAATTTAGCCGCTAAATTTTCGCGCCCGCTTTTTATCTCGAGCGCGCCAAAGTTAGCTCAAATTTGCGCTACCAAAACCTCGCGGCTATCGTTATAAAGCTCGTCTTTAGCGTAGATTTCGTATCTGCCTGCGCGAATTTCATCCAGCACGATTATAGGATTTTGGCTAAATTCTCCGCACAGCTCGCGGCGGATTTCCAGCTCGCGAGGTACCGCGATAGGGCGGCGGCAAAGCTCGTTTGCGCTAGCGAATTTTTCGCCAGAAAGCTCGTTAAATTTAGCTAAATTTAATAGCGTCACGCCGTCTCGCAACTCGTCGCAAATTTGCGCCGCCTCACTCACGCTAAATTTGACGTTCTCGCGCTTAAAATGCGAGTAGAGCAAAAAATACGACGGCACGACCAAGCCACCAAATTTGACGTAGGCGCGCAGCAGTCGGTAGTTTAGAAAATATTTGCGCGATAGATGAAATTTCACGCCTGCAGCCTCGCACTCTCGTACCTTTTCATAAAGCTCCAGACGCTCCTCGATGCCTCCCGGCATCACTCGCCCGCCCACCTCGCTCATAAGCTCGCTAAGCGGCAGTTTTTGCGCCTCGCGCTGCTTGCTAAGCCCAAAAATACAGCCGCAGTAGTTTTGGTGATAGAGTTTATCTTTTTTAGCGAGCTCAAACTGCGCGTTCGTGCCGCCGCCCGCGCGGTAGTCCACGGCAAAGGTTTCAAGGCCGTATTCGCCCGCGGCCTTATTTAGCGCGGCTTCTAGCTGCGAGAAGTCCTTTTTCGGGCTCATCAGCAGCGTCGTAGTGATAGATTTTTCGCCCAGCTCGAGCGCTTTTTGGGCTGAATTTCCCACGCGAAAATCAAAACAATACGCACAGCGCTTGCCCTTTTCGGGCTCGTTTTCAAGCCCCTTTGCGCCCTCTAGCCAGCCTTCAAATTCGTATTCGCCGCAGATGAGCTCGACGCCTAGCTTTTCGCAGCTCCTTTTTACGTCGCGAAACCTCATCAAAAACTCGCTGTACGGATGGATGTTGGGATCGTAGAAATAGCCGATGAGACGCTCATGCGGACGGTCGGCGCGCAGGCGTTGCAGAAAGTAGTGGCTGTCGACCGAGCAGCAAATATGAACTAACATTATAATTCCCCATAAACGACGGATTTTAGAATAAATTTTTCTATACCCGCCGCAGTCACGGACGACCAGTCCGCTCCTTTGCGGGCAAGAAAAATTTATTTAAACTACGCCTATTTTGTCTTGAATAATTTTTGCCGATTTTACTAAATTTAACTACAAATTTGATTAAAGCATAGGGGTTATAAATTTTAGAATTTTTGCGGTGCGGGTCTCAGCGGATAAAATTTAAGACCGAAATTTGTAAATTTGACTTCAAATTTGAACGTAAAACGATAAGGCGAAGTATTTTGAGATGGATTTGAATGTTG
>JBHRQF010000077.1:0-6557 GCA_042645325.1 Campylobacter sp.
TCGTCGAAGAAACCTGCCGCGAAGCCATGCAGCAAAGCGGTTACACCCCCGTAGCCTCGCCGGAAATCACCCTGCTCTCCGGCATGGCCGCCAACGAACCGATCAAATACACCGCCATCTTTGAAATTTTAAATAATTCTATCTTAATTATTTATTAAGCTCCTCGGCTAAAAATTTACCCGTATAGCTACCCGTTTTTGCGTGATTTTTAGCAACCTCTTTTACGCTGCCTTCGGCGATGATTTTACCGCCTTTTGCGCCGCCCTCGGGCCCCATATCGACGATGTAGTCGCAGTTTTTGATGACGTCCATGTTATGCTCGATGACAAAGACCGAGTTGCCAAGATCGACCAAATGGTGCAGCACGCGCACGAGCCTATCGACGTCGGCAAAATGCAGCCCCGTAGTGGGCTCATCAAGGATATAGAGCGTATTTCCAGTGTCCGAGCGGCTGAGCTCCTTTGCGAGCTTTACGCGCTGCGCCTCGCCGCCGCTTAGCGTCACGGCGTTTTGCCCTAGTGTGATGTAGCCTAGGCCGACGTCTTGCAGCGTCGTTAGTTTGCTAGCGATTTTGGGCACGGATTTAAAAAACTCTACCGCCTCGTCGATGCTCATATTTAGCATGTCGGCGATACTTTTGCCTTTATAGAGGATTTCTAGCGTTTGCGCGTTGTAGCGGGTGCCGCCGCACGAGTCGCAAACAACGTTTACGTCTGGCAAAAAGTGCATCTCGATCGTTATCTCGCCCTCGCCTTGGCACTTTTCGCAGCGTCCGCCCTTGACATTAAAGCTAAACCTGCCGATTTTATAGCCTCGCAGTTTGGCTTCCTTAGTCTGCGCAAAAAGCCCTCTGATCTCGTCCATCACGCCCGTGTAGGTGGCAGGATTACTGCGCGGAGTGCGTCCGATCGGGCTTTGATCGAGGTAGATCACTTTGTCTAGATTTTCTAGTCCGCTCAAATTTACCCCCGCGACTTTTTTTACCTTTTTGGCACGGTTTAGCTGCTCCTGAGCTTCAGGCAGCAGGGTTTGCAGTACGAGCGAGCTTTTACCAGATCCCGAAACTCCCGTGATACCGACTAAATTTCGCAGCGGAAAGCGCGCGCTTAAATTTGATATGTTGTTGATATTTACGTTTGAGATTTCAAGCCACGCGTCGATTTTTCGGTCTTTTCGGTAGTCGATTTCCTTTTCGCCGTTTATGTAAAGCGCCGTTTGCGTACTTGAGCCTAGCAGGCTTTTCACGTCGCCGGCAAAAACTATCTGTCCGCCGAATTTCCCCGCTCCAGGCCCTATATCCACGACATAGTCGGCCTCCTCGATCGTCTTTTTATCGTGCTCGACTACGATCACGGAGTTGCCTTTGGCTTGCAAATTTCGCAGGGTTTTGATGAGCTTTAGCGTATCTCGCTCGTGCAGACCGATACTGGGCTCATCCAGCACGTACATCACGCCGCTTAGCCCGCTGCCGATCTGGCTAGCGATCCTGATGCGCTGCGCTTCGCCGCCGCTGATCGTGCGCGCGTCGCGTCCCAGCGACAGATAGCCCAGCCCCACATCGTAGAGGAAAAACAGCCTCTCATTTATCTCCTTAAATATCGGCTTTGCGATCGTTTTATCGTATTCGCTAAGGTAGCTAAAATTTGACTCGTCTGAGAAAAACGCGGTGCAGTTTTCGATACTCATGTCTAAAATCTCGCCGATACCGCGCCCAGCGACCTTGACGGCTAGGCTTTGAGGCTTTAGCCTGTGTCCGCCGCAGTCGTCGCAGACCTTCTCGCTCATGTATTCGTCAAAGTCCTTGTAGTCTTTTAGCAGCCCGTGAGTGATTTTTAGCGCGCCTTCAAATTTGCGTAGCAGCTTGTTTTTCTTCCAGAAAAACTCGACCTCTTTTACGTTGCCGTAGAGCACGAGGCGCTTTTCATCCTCGCTAAGCTCGCAGTAGGGGCGCTTTACGTCGATGCCGTTTTGCTCGCAAAAAGCCAGCAAAAATTTATAATAATAGCTCATATTATAGCCGTAGAGCAGCTTTATCGCGCCGCCTTCGATGCTTTTTTCTTCGTCGATCACTTTGGTTAGATCCAGGCTATATCTGATGCCAAGGCCGTCGCACCTCTCGCACGCGCCTTTTGGGGAGTTGAAGCTAAAGCTAAGCGGCTCAAGCGGCGTAAATGAAATTTTACAATCAAAGCACGCCGAGTGCTCGCTGTAGTGGATGAAGCTCTCCTTTAGCCCGAGTTCTTCGGCGTTTGCGATCTCGATCTCTACCTCGCCGTAGCTCTCTCCTAGCGCTTTTTCTACGTCTTGGGCTAGGCGCTGTGCGTTATCGGCGTCTATAACGATGCGGTCTACGATGAGCTTTATCGTGTGCTTTTTGGTTTTAGCTAGCTCGATCTCCTCGTCTAGGCGTACCTGCACGCCGTCTATCTGGGCACGCACGTAGCCTTTGCTTCGCAAATTTTCGATCAAATCCGCCCACGTGCCCTTTTTCTCGCGCACGAGCGGAGCGTAGATGACGACTTTAGCACCCTCGGGCAACTTTTGTATCTCGTTTATGATATCGCTAGCCGACATTTTAGAGATCGGTTTGCCGCACTTGTGGCAGTGCTGTATGCCGATACGAGCATAAAGAAGGCGCAGATAGTCATAAATTTCCGTTATCGTGCCCACAGTCGATCGCGGGTTTTTGGACGTGGTTTTTTGATCTATCGCGATGGCGGGCGTGAGGCCTTCGATCTTATCGACGTCGGGCTTACCTACGCGGTCTAGAAACTGCCTAGCGTAGCTTGATAAGCTCTCCATATACCTGCGCTGTCCCTCGGCATAAAGCGTGTCAAACGCTAGCGTGCTCTTGCCGCTACCGCTAAGTCCGGTGAAAACCACGAGCTTGTTTTTTGGGATTTCTAGGTTTAAATTTTTCAGGTTGTGCTCGCGCGCGCCCGTGATTTTTATGGTGTCGTTTGCGTTCATTTTCGCTTCCGTGATTTTAAATTTTTAACCCGTAATTATACCCAAAATCGCTTTAACTAAAATCGCTGTTACTTTTATCAACACTTTAGTAAAAAATCAATTTTAAAGCAAAAGAATTTTTTAAGCCATAAGCTTTTTGGATGTATTATAAATTATCCCAAGCATAGGAGTTATCATGGCAAATCCAAACATTCCTATAGACAGAAGAACAAACCGAGTCGAGCTCATCGGGCTGGTGCTAGGCGTTTTGCTAGCGATTTGGGTTTATAAAATCTTCCCCGCAAACGCAGGAGACATCGCCCTAGCTACAGCCAAGGGCAAAAAGCTGCATGTAGAAGCTATGCCCGTCGTAGCCGCAGTAGCTGCGCTGATGGCGGCGTGGTGGATGACCGAGGCCATCGCCCTGCCCGCAACCGCCCTGGTACCGATGGTGGCATTTCCGGTGCTAGGCGTCGATGCGTTTAAGGTTGTCGCGGCGCCGTATGCTTCAGACACGATATATCTTTTCATGGGCGGATTCGTGTTAGCCCTTGCGATGCAAAGGTGGAATCTACACACCAGAATCGCCCTTGGCATCGTGCTTTTAGTTGGCACGAGCCCTAGGCGGCTGGTGGCGGGGTTTATGGTGGCGACGGGATTTTTATCCATGTGGGTGAGCAACACCGCAACCGCCATAATGATGCTTCCGGTGGGCCTAAGCGTACTGCATTTAGTCGGACGCTTAACGACTCAAAAATGGACATTTACGGCGATCGAGGACGTGGCAAATTTGGACGAAATTTCGCGAAAAGGCGTGCAGGGCGGCTTTATGAATACGGTATTTCACAAAGGCCGCGACATCGCAAAGGAGATAAAAGAAAAAACGAGCACCTTTAGCTCAAATTTCGGCATCTTGCTGATGCTAGGCATCGCCTACGCCGCCTCTATCGGCTCAGTGGGCACCATCATCGGTACTCCGCCAAATGCCCTGTTAGTCGCATACATGAAAAACGAATTTGGCATCGAGATCGGCTTTTTTGAATGGATGTTAGTGGGTGTGCCACTTAGCGTCGTTATGCTCGCGGCGTGCTGGTTTTTGCTCACCTACGTACTCTTTAGGCCAGAAATCGGTGAGATACCAAACGGCAAAAAAGTGATCCAAGACGAGCTAGATAAACTAGGACCCATAACTACACCAGAAAAGCTAGTCGGAGTCATCTTCGTAGCAGCGGCCGCGTGCTGGATATCGCTAGGCTTTATCCTAAAGTCCTTTGAGATAAAAATCGCTAGCCTAGACGCGATAATCGCGATGAGCACGGCGATTTTGCTATTTATCGTGCCGGCAAACAAAAGCGGCGAGCGTCTCATCGACTGGGATAGCGCTAAAAAGCTACCTTGGGATATCCTCATACTCTTTGGCGGCGGTTTGTCGCTCTCGGCGCAGTTTAGCAGCAGCGGGCTGTCGCTTTGGATCGGACATCAGGTCTCTGCTCTCGGCGCGCTACCTATCGCGGCAATCATCATGGCCGTCGTAACGCTCGTCATTTTCCTCACAGAGATCACGTCAAACACCGCCACCGCAGCGGCCTTTTTGCCAGTCATCGCAGGCGTTAGCGCGGGGCTTGGCTATACCGGCGCAAACGTTATGCTATTTACGATCCCAGTTGCTATGGCGGCTACGTTTGCCTTTATGCTGCCCGTCGCCACACCGCCAAACGCCATCGCATACGGCTCTGGCTACGTAAAAATCAGCTCGATGATAAAGGCCGGAATCTGGCTAAATATCATCGGTATTTTTCTCATCACGGCGACCGTCGTCTTTATCGCTTCGGCCGTTTTCGGACTTAAATTTTAATCAAATTCGGGCTGTTGCGACCGCCCGAATTTACCCTTATTTAATAGGCGTTGCTGTATCATCGTAAAAATATTTTAACCTAAGGCTACAAAATGAACGACATCCAAAAATCCTACGACGAGCTTCCATATATCTCGGCCGCTTTCCCCGAAACTTCGCCTGCGCGACTTGAGGCTTTGGCTTCGTTTTTATCGCTAACTCCGCCGCCGTCCAAAACAGCCAAAGTGCTAGAAATCGGCTGCAGCTACGGCGGAAATTTGTTTCCTTTTGCTATCGCAAATCCGCAGGCAAAGGTGCTAGGCATAGATCTAAGCGAAGTGCAGATAAATAAAGCCAAAGAGCTAGCCGCACAAATGCGCGTGGATAATATCGAATTTAGGGCAAAAGATATCTGCGATTTTACGGATGCGGACGTGAGCGATTACGGTAAATTCGACTACATCATCTGCCACGGCGTTTATAGCTGGGTACCCGACGTCGTAAAGGACGCGATCCTAAAAACCATCAAGCGATTTTTGAGCCCAAATGGCGTCGCTTACGTGAGCTACAATACGTATCCCGGCTGGAAAATAAAAGACACGATCAGAGATTTTTTGATTTTCGGTACGCGCGACATAGAGAGCGAAACGGAAAAGGTAGCAAAAGCAAGGGAGCTTTTAAAGGTGCTGGGAGAATACGCCAAATTTTGCCAAAAAGACGGTAACGTAAGTCAAGTTTGGGTAAATTTCGATAGCTTAAAATTTCATATCGATCACATTCTAACTACCGCAGACTCATACATAGCGCACGAATACTTAGAAGCTTTTAATAACCCGATTTATTTTAGACATTTTATAGATCACTTGACAGAAAACAACCTTGCTTATCTAGCCGAAGTGGGGCTCGAGGACGTTTTTCAGTCAAATTTGGGACTGGAAGAATTCGACTCGTATATCAATGCAAATTTTAACTCGCGTATCGAAAGAGAGCAGATACTTGACTTTTTAACCAATAGAGTTTTTAGAAGCAGCATGATAGTACACAAAGAAATCTTCCCAAGTGATTTTAGCGTAAATATCGGCGTAGACGAGCTTTGCAAACTACATATATCTACAGGTTTCAATAAAACGAAAGACGGTTACGTGGATGCCAAAAATGCTCTAATGAAGCCGGATTATGACTGGCTTTATCAAGTCTTTACCGACGTATATCCGGCAAGCATAAATTTTGCCGACGTCGCAGCGCTTTTAAAAGACGACGAAAATGCGGTAAAATCGGCATATTTCGGCTTTATGGAGATTTTGGCCGCAGACTGCGCAAAGCTAACGACATACGAGCGTCCGAAAATCGTCTACGAAACCGGCAAAAGTCGCCTAAAAGAGCGAGTACGCGGATATTTTGAATATTTCAGCACCGCGGGCGAACCAGTGATAAAAATCGCTGACGAACTAAACGTACCGGCAAATTTTTCGCAGTTTGACGCCTTTATCGCGCTTAAATTTAACGGCGAAAACTCGTTTGAAAATATCGTAAAACAAACGGTAAAATTTGCACGCGAAAGGAATCTGGAGTTTGCCGGCAAAAACGGCGAAACAATAAAAACCGTCAGCAAAAACGAATACCAAAAAGCAGCCGAAGAGTACGTAAAAGACCTCGAGCTAAAACTAAGCGACGGCGGATTTTTAGAATATTTCTGATTTTACTTGGAAGGGAGTGGGGTAAATTTACCCCACTCCCTTCCAAGTAAAATCAGAAATATTCTAAAAATCCGCCG
>JBHRQF010000078.1:0-6524 GCA_042645325.1 Campylobacter sp.
ACGCTCGCCTACCTTAGCGCGCCGCGCCTTTAGGTGCAAAAACGCCTCGCCTTCAAGTCTGATTTGCTCGTTTTTTGCCTCTTTTGAATATAAAAATTTCATCTCACCCCGCTTGCAATTAGTATCAAAACAAAATCGGCCGCGATTTTTAGGCGCATTTTGACTCTAAAGGCGGCGAAATTTTTAGTTTTCATCGCTGTTTTTAGCTGCTTAAACTCCATCGCTCCAAGCCCGATAAGCAGCACCCAAACAGCGATCATCACAAGAGCCTTGAGACCCAGATAAAAGTAAAAAACGCTCATCAAAAGCAGTCCCGTAAGCATCATCGCGGCCAAAAACGAGTAGTATGTGGGCAAAAATAGCCTGATGCGCTTAGCGTAGGCGGGCGAATTTACGCCGAAATTTATCAGGCAAAAGTGCGCCGCGACAAGCGCCAAAAGCGTAAAGGCAAGCCCGATATGTATAGAGCGCGCTAGCTCGTAGAGCTCTGATAGATGTTCGTTAAATTTCATTTTTCAGGCACCGGTTCCGGCGGCATATTTTCGTCGATACTTACGTTTGCGTCGCTTTGCGCGATAGGTACGTCGCTGGGGACGGTTTCGTTTAGATCTAGTTCGGGCGAGTTTTTTTCGTCCTCGCAGCCGCTAAAGATTAGAGCCGTCAGCGTCAAAATCGCAAAAATTTTCCTCATTTGCGCTAGACCTCCTTTGGATTTACTATTTTTTTGCCTAGTTTGATCTTTTCAAACAGCTCCGCGTCCTCCCACTCGGCTCTCACGCTCTCGGAAAAGACGACCTCGTTCAAATTTACCTCGCCCATTTTGGCGTTATACGCATCGTCTCTGAAGCACTGCGCATAGCCCGTATCGGTCTCGTGGACGATGACGCTGTGGAGCTTCACTTCGCGCTCGCCGTTTTGCATCTGAGTGGCTTTTAAAAGCCTATCTATCATCACGAAAAATATCCTGCAAAACTGCTCTGCGGAGGGGTTTAGCGGGATCTCTACCCAGCGCGCGGAGTGCTTTTTGAGGTCGTTTTTGTACTCGGCTTCGTCGCCGCTAAATATCGTCGTGCAGTGATCAAAGCTATCGATGATGCAGCCGATTTCGCGCTTCATCAGGCCAAAATCATACACCATGCCCGCATTATCGAGAAAATTTGACTCGAGTAAAATTTCAGCCCTGTAAGAGTGCCCGTGGATACTGGTTTTGCAGCGTTTCGAGCTACAAAATCTAACGATGTGAGCGTTTTCAAATTTAAACATTTTTCTTATTATCATCTTAGCTCCGTTTATTAAATTTTACCGTTTTGCGCCGTAAAGATACGGGTAACGCCGCCTAAATTTGCGCTTTAAACCCCTTCTTTTGCGCCCCAAAGCCTGATGTGCAGGCGATCGGAGTAGTTAAAACCGTGCTTGATCGCAAACTGCGCGACGGATAGGGCGTTTTGCTCAAGGCTTATTTTATCATAACCTTGCGGCATACAAAAGACTTCCACGTCGCAAATGCCTAAAATACGCGAAATTTGCGCTATGGCCGAGCCGTCTTCCGCGCTTTTTTTATCAAGGACGAATTTATAAAAACTGCCTAAGGCGTTTTGTTTTATCGCTTTTAGAGCGCTAGAGTTGATACGCCTAGCCTCGCTCTCGCCGCTGTTTTCGAGCTTGACGCTGACGGCGAAACGGCATCTTTTATAAATCTCAAATTTGGCAAAATCCACCTCGATCGTACCGTTTGTTTCAAAATGCGCCTCGTAGCCCTCG
Source organism: Campylobacter sp. (assembly GCA_042645325.1). Classification (GTDB taxonomy): domain Bacteria; phylum Campylobacterota; class Campylobacteria; order Campylobacterales; family Campylobacteraceae; genus Campylobacter_A. The sequence continues at coordinate 1,762 of JBHRQF010000078.1, forward strand.
CTAGTCGCAAAACTTAAAAAATCTATCAAAATTTGGCTTTTGTGATGCAGTAGCGGTTCACCGCCCGTGATGACGATGATAGGCTTTTGGCGCAAGTTTGCGCTCAAATTTTGAATGATTTTTATAAGTTCGTCGGCACGGGTGATTTTTTGATACGAAAAATGTCCCGTAAAAACCGCGCGGATCGTGTCGCAGCCAACTAGCGTTTCGCCGGTTTTGGGCGAGACGGCGCGCACTCCAAAGCCTGCGCAGTTTAGATTGCAGCCCGCAAATCGCAAGAAAATCGCCAAACGGCCGCTGCTTGCGCCTTCGCCTTGTATGCTCAAAAAACTCTCGACTAGGTTTAAACTCAAATTTCGCCTTTTAATTTTGGTCGATTATAGCAAAATTTGAAGGGTAGTTTTATGGAGTTAGGCGGATTTTACGTTAAATTTGAGCTGGTTTTGATAAAAACGGCGATAAATTTACGGATAAAAATAAAGAGCGGTTAAATTTTGATAAAAGCAGGCCAAACCCACGTCAAATTTGACGTAAATTTAGCCAGAATTTCAGCCGCCCGTTTGGTAAAAGGCGCGGCTTGAGGTCTCGTTTTGAGCGCCGATCGCCCATTTGTTTTCTTTGGGCTTGTTTTGCAACACTTGTCGCAAGATCTCGCTAGCGCCCGCGATATCGCCCTTTCTAACGGCATCTTTTATACTCATCGCATCCTCGAAATATAAGCACGGGATGAGATGTCCCTCGGCCGTGAGGCGTATGCGGTTGCAGCTCTCGCAAAAGTCGTGTTTGTGCGGGTCGATGATACCAAAAGTATAGCCATCCTCTAGTCTGTAGATGCTGGCTGGGCCGGTCGGGATCTTTTCGGCCGCTTCAAAGCGATATTTTTTTGCTATAACATCCAAAATTTCAGCCGATTTCATGCCTTTTAGCTCGCCCGTCGCGTGAATGTTTTCCATGTACTCGATAAAGCGAATTTGACAGCCCATAGAGCGCGCAAACTCTAGCAAAGATACGATCTCGTCGTCATTTACGCCTCTTAGTCCGACGGTGTTTAGCTTGACTTTTAGTCCGGCTTCAAGCGCAGCGTCAAGGCCCGCTAAAACCTCGTGTAGGACGCTTTTTTGCGCGAGAAATTTAGCCTTTTCGGTTTTTAAGCTATCAAGCGACATATTTATGCGCTTTAAGCCCGCGTTTTTTAGTGCTTTTGCGTAGTGTTTGAGCATAAAGCCGTTTGTCGTGATAGCTAGATCAACGTCCGGGCTGTGCTCGTTTATCATCGCGATAAATTTGTCCAAATCCTTGCGCAGTAGCGGTTCGCCGCCCGTGATACGGATCTTTTTTATGCCTTCGTCCAGGCAGACTTTGACAAATAAAAACAGCTCCTCAAAGCTTAGTAAATTTTCTCTAGGTTCCCAGCTAAACGGAGTTTTAGGCATGCAGTATTTGCATCTAAAGTTGCATCTTTGCGTGACCGAAATACGCAGATAATCAACCGTTCGTCCGTGCCCGTCTATTAACATTTTTCCACCCTTAAATTTTATCAAAACCATTTAATTTTGATTTGGTTAAAAGGCATTATAGGAAGTTAAGCTTTAAATTTTTTTAAAATTCGCGCATGAAAATAATGTTATTTTTTTATATTTCGCGCCTAGCTTTTAACACTATATTAGCTCTCGTAGTTTTAGCGTCAGCTCGACCTTGCCGACGCCTACGCACAGCTCTTTTGCGATGCTTTCGACGCTTTTGCCTTCGCTATACATCTGCACGATACGCTTTTCGTCATCCTCGCCGTTTGGAGCCGAGATTTTGCTGATGCTTTTGGTGCGCTCTTCAAGCGTAAATAGCCTATCTTGCTGCTGGCTTTGGAAGTTATCTATCGAGCTTTCGATACCTTGTAGGGTGTTTATTATCGGGGTTATTTTTTGATTTATTTTTTCGTTTAGGCGCTGTTCGAGGTTGCTTTCTAGCTGCACTACGTCAAATTCGGCCGGCTCGCTATTTTGATTAAAATTCGCAACTTGTTTTTTTACTGCATGAAGCTCTTGTATCAGGCTTTCGATAGCTTTTTCGTATCTTGAAAATTTTCTCGAAGCCTCTAAATCTTTTATAAAAACCAGCACGAAAAGCACCGTCAAGATCAGCCCAAAAATGACAAATATTATCAAGTCGTTATTCATCGTTCATCTCCTTTAGTTCTCTTATCATAGCGCGCTCTCTGGCCGTCACGTAGCCGTTGTAGTCGCTTTCGTCGCTCTCGTTTATGCGTGTGATTTTGGCGGTTTTTTCATCTAGCGCTTCAAAAAATATCGCCACATCTCGCTTCGGAAAAATAGGCATAAAAATGCGTCCGTAGTAGTCGGCGCCGTTTTTAAATTTAGCCTCTTTTATCCTAAAATTTTCAAAATTTATCCCGTCAAGCGCGCTAGATTGCGCAAGCTCGAGTTTTATGAATTTTTCATTTTTTATGTAGGCGTTTAGCTCGTCGAATTTACGGTGAAGCTCGACAAGTAGCGTCAGTATCACCTGATCACTTTCCTTCGTGTCGCCCTTTGCTTTGGCTCGCTTCATCCACGCTCCCAGCGGATCGTCCTCGTTGCCGCTTAGTTTGTCGAATTCGCGCAAAAACTCGCTCTCGCGGTCGCCCACTTCCTCAAAAACTATGTCTAAATTTGCCGGAACCAGTCTCATAGGCTAGCCCAAACGAAAACGAAAAAAAGTATGCCAAGATAGCCGTTTAGTGTGAAAAACGCGCGGTCGATCTTACTAAAATCTCGCCTAACGATGCGGTGCTCGGCCACTAGGATGCCCCCGCAAAGCAAAATGCCCGCAAAGGCCGCCGCGCCAAGCCCTCCCGCCCACGCAAAAAGCAACCAAAAGATCACGGCCGTGGCGTGAAAGATCGCGGAGATAAACATCGTAGCCTTTTCGCCGTAAACGCTAGGGATGCTAAAAAGCCCGTGCTCGCGGTCAAATTCGATATCCTGAAGTGAATAAAGCAGGTCAAATCCCGCCACCCAAAACATCACGCCAAGGCAGAGCAGCACGCTAAAAAGCGGTATCTCGCCCGCAACCGCTACGGCTCCGGCGATGGGCGCAAGGCCTAGCGAGAGGCCAAGGACTAGGTGCGCTAGCTCGCTAAAACGCTTAAAAAGCGAATATCCGCCAAGTACGGCTAGGATCGGAAAACTTAGCCAAAACGCAAGCTCGTTTACGAGATAGGCGACGAGCACGAATATGACGGCGTTTGCCGCGATAAAAATTTGCAGATTCGTCTTGCCGATACGTCCGTCCACGCTTGGGCGATTTGCCGTACGCGGGTTTAGTTTGTCGATATCCTCGTCCTTGTAGCGGTTAAAAGCCATCGCGAAATTTCGCGCCGAAACCGCACAAAGAACGCCTAAAATAAGCAACTTCCAGCCAAACCAAGTCGTGCCGTTTACCTGCGCGCTCGCCGTTATCATCGCGGTAAAGATAAAAGGCAGTGCGAAAATCGAGTGCTTAAAGACGATCAGTTCGTTAATATCTTTTAAAATATTTATAAATTTTTGCATAATCTTCCTGAAATTTTTGCTTTATTTTATCTTATAAAAGCGTAAATTGTGATAAAATTTGAGCAGATTCACGAATTTTAAGGCATTTTTATGAAAGAACTCGCCATCATCGGCACCACCGCTAGCGGAAAAACGGCGCTCGCGCTAAAGCTCGCGAGCGAATTTAACGGAGTGATTCTGAGTCTTGATTCGCTTTGCGTTTATAAATTTATCGATATCGCAAGCGCTAAGTCGAGTGCGGACGAGCTAGCCTCGGTGCCGCATTTTGGGGTAAATTTGCTGATGCCGGATGAACATTTTGACGTCGGTATGTTTTTTGAGGTTTATAAAACGGCTCGCAAATTTGCGCAAAAAAACGGCAAAAATTTATTTATAACCGGCGGCAGCGGATTTTATCTAAAGGCCTTGCTGTCGGGTCTAACGCCTAAATTTGAGCGCGTAGAAAGCGGCCTAAGCAATGCTCAAATTTACGAGCTCACTTCAAGCTTAGATCCGGAGTTTGCCGCCAAATTTAGCGCAAACGATACATACCGCTTGCAAAAGTGGTTTGATATCTACTCGTTTTTGCGCTCTGGCGGGCGAGACGAGACTCCAAGCTCGTATCTGCGCGAAAATACCTTAGCTCCCGTTGCGTCAAATTTGGCGATTTTCGAGCTTAGCTGGGATAGGGACGAGCTAAGAGGTCGTATCAAAGAGCGCACGCGAGCGATGTTTGAGCAGGGTTTGCTGGACGAAGCGCGGGAGCTGTTTGTGCGGTATCCGCAGCGACCAAAGCCGCTAAACTCGGTCGGTCTAAAAGAGTGCGGAGAGTTTTTGCGAGGCGAGATCAAGACCGAGGCCGAGCTGGAGGAGCTCATCTGCACGCATACGGCGCAGCTGGCCAAGCGTCAGCGGACGTTTAATAGATCGCAGTTTGAGAGTAAATTTAGCGGCAGCGTCGGGGAGTGCGAAGAAAAAATCACAGAATTTTTAAAGGGATAAAATTACAAATTTGGCGGCTTGTCTTTTGAGCGTCTTTGAATGAGTTTGATATTTTAAGTCTGCGGCAGACTACTTTGTCTAGCCTTGACTTAAAATTTCTGCACAACATTCAAATCCATCTCAAAATACTTGCAAATCTTATTTCGTATCGCAGGTCAAATTCGGTCTGCGATACTTTTAAATTTAAAGCATAAAATTTAGCTCGCTAAAATTTAACCTACTATCCTCTTACTT
>JBHRQF010000079.1:0-6493 GCA_042645325.1 Campylobacter sp.
TTAGCGACGAGAGCGAATATGAAGCGGTAAACGCTAGATACGCCATGGCGCTCGCCGAACGCCTAGAGATCTCGCAAAATCAAAACGAGATAAAAAATCAAATTTACGCGCTAACGGGCAGAGATATCGAGCCTGTGGCAGGGTCTAGGATCGCGCTTGTGGATGAGGACTTCGCGCCGCAAAAAAGCAAAAAGCCCGAGCTCGAGGCGCTTAGGCTAAATTTTGCAGCCGCTTTAGAGGACGAAAAAATAACCGCGTCCGAGACGAACCCGCAAATTTTCATAAAAAATACCTACACCTTTATGCGCACGCATTACGATAGAAACTTGCTGCCCGCGCAGTATCGAAGCGTGCTGGAGCCGTATTTCGACGACTTTTTTAAGCCAAATTTAAATACAAACGAGCTGATTTTGGGCTTTAGCTGGAAGGCGTTTGATTTTGGCGCAAACAAAAAGCGGCGCGAGATAAAGCGCATTAGCGCGCTGCAAGCGAAGTTAAATCTGGATCAAAAGCGATTGCAAAACGAGCTAAATTTGACGAATATCAAAAACGATCTAAAGACGCTCGAGCAAAAGATCGCCGCCGGCAAAAGCGCGCTAAACTCGGCGCAAACCTCGCTAAATGCCGTTAGTAAAAAGTATGAAGCCGGGCTTCTTGGATACGTCGAGTTTTTAAACGCGACCGCGCAGAGCTTTAGCGCAGGCAGCGCGCTGGAGCTAAGCAAGAGTAAATTTGAGATCAAAAAGGCGGAGTATCTGTATGAACGCGGCGGCAAGATCGCCGAAAATATCGAAAAAACGGAGCGCAAATGAATAAAATTTTACTTTTTTTACTGAGCGCGGCGGTTGCGCTTTGTGCCCAGGATAGGATCTACGCGAGCTTTGACGTCGCGGCCGCAAAAGACGCACATCTTGCGCTAAAGGCCGTGGGTATCGTAAAGAGCGTAAACGTAGAAATCGGCTCTGCGGTAAAGTGCGGCGACGTGCTACTCGAGCTTGAAAACGAGAGCGAAAAGCTAGCCGTCAAGCTCGCTCAAAACGACCTAGAGAGCGCGCAGACGGCAAAAGCCCACGCAAAAAGCGTGCTGGATAAATTTAAGCTCGTTCAAAGCGTGAGCTCGAAGCAGGCTTTTGAAAATGCGGAGTTTGATTTTAAAAACGCCGCGCTAGCCGAAAACAGAGCTCATCTGGCGCTAAATTTGGCGCAAAAAAGACTCGAGGATACGAGGCTACTCGCGCCTTTTGACGGGACGATATCTGGCAAGAGTATCGAGGTCGGCGAGGGCGTTGGCGGCGTAGCGCAAAAGCTGATGTCGATTTTTTCCTATCCGGACGTCAAGCTCAAGCTCAGCTTTGATGAGAAATTTAAAGACCGCGTGAAAATCGGTAGCGAATTTATCTATAAACTAGACGGCCAAATCGAGGAAAGACGCGGCGAGATCAGCCTCATCTACCCGACTATCGATACGAAAAACGGCAAAATTTACGCCGAAGTGCAGGCGCAAAATTTGACGCCGGGGCTTTTTGGCGAGGGGTATATCGTCTCTAGCGCTCAAGACGGGGATGCAACGAGCGATAAAAATGCCGCCGAGCCTAAAAACAAGGACGAAAATAAAACATTTGGGCTTAAATTTGAAGGCTTGAAAAGCGGCGGTCATGCCGCTGCTGGCGCGAAATTTGACGATAAAAAAGTCAGCCTTGACGCGGCTAGGTTTTTAAATTTGAGGGCGCAAACGAAAAGCGAGATAAATTTAAACTCAAATTTGGATTGCGGCGTTAAATTTGAGTTCGCCGCGAAAAATGCAAATTTGGCGGGCGCGTTAAATTTGTCGCATAAACAAAGCGGCACAAATTTAAACGCGGAATTTGGCGTGGCGCAAATTTTACTCGCCGATAAATGCCAAGCGCTTTTTGCGGAGCAGAGCGGACGGGTAAATTCGCCGCAAAGGCCCGTTTTAGCGAAGGCGCGAAATGTATAAGCTAGCCATAAATCGCCCGATTACGACGCTGATGTTTTTCGTCGCGCTCGTATTTTTCGGCGCGATGTCGCTTCTTAAGATGCCGGTAAATCTCTTCCCCGAGGTCGTCATCCCGCTGGTTAAGATCACGACCTATGCGCCCGGCGACATGAGCCTCATCGAGAGCAGGGTCACTAAAAAGATCGAGGACGAGGTCTCTACGATAGACGGTATCAAAAAGATCAGGTCGTATACATTTAACAACCTCAGCATCGTTTTGATTGAGTTTAATCTCAAGAAAAACATCGACGTCGCCGCGAACGACGTGCGCGACAAGGTTGCAAAGGCAAAGCTGGACGCCCAGCCCGAGATAGAGAAAATTAGTAGCGATAGCGGCAAGGTGGCGAGCTTTTTCGTTAGCCGCAAGGACGAAAATTTAACCGCGCTCATGCAAACGGTAAAAGACGAAGCAAAGCCGTTTTTGCAGCGCGTAAAAGGCGTAGGCAAGGTCGATGACAAGGGCTTTTTGGAGCCTGAGATTAAAATTTACCTAGATCCGTTTAAGCTCGATAAATACGCTCTAACCGCAGCCTCGGTCATAAATATAATTAAATCGCAAAATTTAAAAGCGCCGCTTGGCAAACTCGAAAACAGCGAATTCGAGATATTTTTAAAGAGCGAATTCGACGCCAAAAGCGTGCGCGAGCTGGAGGAAATTCGCCTGCAAAAGGACGTGTTTTTAAAAGACGTCGCGCGCATAGAGCTATCTCATCACGATACCGACGCCGTAGCGATGTATAACGGCAAGCGCGGAGTGTTGCTTGACGCTATAAAAGTAAGCGGCGCAAACACTATCGAGACGGTAAACGCGCTCAAGGCTAAAACGGACGATCTAGCGGCGAAACTGGGCGCAAACTACGAAGTAGAGCGGGTTTATGAAAAGAGCGAGAGTATCCTAAAGCACATAAATCAGGTCAAATTTGACATGATGCTAGGCGTCGCGCTAACGGTCGTCATCGTTTTTTTCTTTTTGCGAAGCTTTAGCGCGACTATCATCGCCGCACTCGCGATCCCGGCTAGTATCGTGGGGACGTTTTTTATCATCGACGTTTTGGGCTTTGATCTAAACCGCCTCACGCTGCTGGCTCTCACTCTTGGTATCGGTATATTTATCGACGATGCGATCGTGGTCGTGGAAAATATCTCCAAAAAGATGCAAGAGGGCGAGAGCAATCCGCTAAAAGCGAGCTTCGAGGGCGTGCGCGAGATCGCCTTTAGCGTGCTTAGCATTAGCGCGGTGCTGCTTTGCGTGTTTGTGCCGATTGCCTTTATGGAGGGCATCGTCGGGCAGTATTTTAACTCCTTTGGCATGAGCGTGAGCGGCGGTATCGTGGTGTCGTTTTTGGTTTGCATTATGCTGATACCTAGCCTGGCGGCGAGGTTTTTGAGCGAGGGCGAGAGTAAATTTTACCGCGTGACGGAGCCTATATTTGAGGCGCTGGAGAGCGGTTACGAGCGGCTTTTGAAGCTTATTTTGAGGTTTAAAACGGCGTTTGTTATACTCACTTTTGGCGTGCTGGCTCTTTGTATGAGCTTGGCCGGCAAGGTCGGTATGGACTTTTTGCCCGTCGAGGACGAGGGGCAGTTTGAGATATTTTTAAAGGCAAGCCCCGGCATCTCGGTCGAGGCTATGAGCGCCAGAGCCGGCGAGGTCGTGCGCGAGGTAGATAGCGATCCGCGCGTCGAGTACTCATATATGATTGCCGGTTACACGGACTCAAAGGACGCGTACAAGGCTAAAATTTACGTCCGCTTAAAAGGCTTTGAGTCGCGAAAAGAGCGTCAAACGCAGATAATGGACGAGTATAGAAAAAAGCTTAAATTTGAAGGCCTCAGCGTCAAAGTCCTGCAGATACCGTACGTCGATACGGGCAGCGACAGCGAGCCGGTGCAGCTAACGATCACGGGCGATAGCCTAGAAAAGCTGGACGAAATCCTGCCAAAAGCCATAGCGATGGTGCGCGCTATCGAGGGTACTACGGACGTGGGAAGCGATAACGAAGACAAGATAAACGAGCTGCAAATCAGCGTAAATAAAGACAAAGCCAAACGCCTAAGCGTCGATCCTAGCGCGGTCGCGCAGGTGATATATGCGTCCTTTGGGCAAAACAGGCTTGGTAGCTTTGATAACGGCGACGCGCAGTACGATATGATACTGAGGTTTGACGACGAGTACCGTAAGGACGCGCAGGCGCTGCAAAAACTAAAGATCAAAAATGCCCACGGCGAGAGCATAAGCTTAAGCGCGGTGGCGGAGTTTAAGACGAGCAAGACCTTTTCCGTGATAAACCGCTTTAACAAACAGCGTCAGATCAGTATCGTCGCAAACGTCGATAACGTCCCGCTGGGCGCCGTACAAAAAGGCATCGACGAAAATATCGGTCAAATTTTGCCTGCAGGCTATGATTACGTGATGACGGGCTTTATCGAGATGATGAACGACACGAACGCGGCCTTTGTCTTTACGATCAGCCTTAGCGTCGTGCTCATCTATATGATCCTGGCTGCGCTTTACGAGAGTTTTATTTTGCCGCTCATCATCATGATCTCGATGCCGCTGGCATTTGGCGGCGTGGCGGTCGGGCTGTATCTTAGCGGCAACTCGTTTAGCTTGTTCGTCATGGTCGGTGCGATCTTGCTTTTTGGTATGGTGGGTAAAAATGCGATTTTGGTCGTGGATTTCGCCAACCGCTATGCAAACGAGGGCGTAGAGCTAAACGAAGCCATCGTGCGCGCGGGCGTTAAAAGACTGCGAGCGATACTGATGACTACTTTTGCGATGATATTTGCTATGCTGCCGCTAGCTCTTAGCAGAGGTGCTGGATACGAGGGCAACTCCCCGATGGCGATCTCGGTGATCTCGGGGCTCATTAGCTCTACGCTACTAACGCTACTAGTCGTGCCTGCGCTCTTTGGCACGGTGTATAAGATAGATAAATTCGTGAGTAGAATTTATAAAAGAGAGGAAATCTAGGGCTTAAATTTCGGTCTATTTTTTGGCGAGACTTGTATCAAATTTGCGCTCAGCGGTTGCTCGACCGTTGGGCGCAAATTTTGTTTAAACTAAAAAGCCGATTTTGCTTTGAGACCACATTAAATTGATTTTCATAATTTAACGTAACAAATTTGTCGTTTTGTATTCGTCTGCCTCTGCTAAACCCTGTTTTTAAATATTTAGCGCAAAATATAGATTCCTTATTTATTGATAACGGTTTTAGAAATTATTAATTTTTAAAATCCGCGCCGATTTAAAGCAAATCTAAAAAGGGCAAATTTTAAACGTGAATATATTTAGCAAAAAGATTATGTATAAGATTCATACTTACGCTTCGCTGATATTTTGTATTCCGCTAGTTATCGTTTGCTTTACGGGTTCTGTTTTGGTTTATAAAGACGAGATAAATAATATCTTAATGCCTGGCGTTATCTACGTCGCAAAAAATAGCGATGAAAACGAGCAAAAAAGTAGATTAAAATTTGACGAGCTAAGGGAAAAAATAGAAAAAGAGTATCCGCATCACGAGATCGTAGGCTGGAATATCGACGCAGATCCCCAAAAAACGGACAAAATTTGGCTGCTAAAGCACGGAGCGGGCGAAAAAGAGTGGGCGTGCGTGTATCTGGACGCTTTTAGCGGAGAGATAAAAAGCGATCTCGTGCCGCATGATAGCGGATTTATCGGCGTTATAACCGAGCTTCACGAAAATTTGCTTCTTGAAAAAAGCGGTCAAATTTTGCTTGGGCTAACGGCGATTTTTGCTTTTATTATTTCGATTAGCGGCTTTATCGTTTACCGAAATTTTTGGGCGAATTTACTGCGCCTTCGGTTTGCAAGAATGGCGGTTTTTATGAGCGATTCGCACAAATTTATCGGCGTTTTTTCGACGCCCGTTATCTTTGCGGTCGCGCTTAGCGGTGCTTGGTGGGAGCTTAGGTTTATGTTTATGCCGCCTTTTGATAATTCTAAATTCGTAATCAATCCGCAAATTTACGACAAAAATATCTCTATCGACACTCTCGTGCAAAGAGCGGCTTCGGATATGCCCGGATTTGAGACGCATTACGTTAGTTTTCCGTTTTATGATGGCGCAAATATCACGCTTTACGGGCAAAAACCGAGTCAAAGCTTCCTTCATAGCCAGTACTCAAGCACCGTTTCTTACGATAAAAACAGCGCAAATTTAATCGATGTAAAAGATATCGAGCTAGCAAGCAAAACGGATAAATTTTTATCGACGTTTAGGCGAGCTCACTACGGCGACTATAACGCCGCGACTAAGTTTTTCTGGTTTTTATGCGGGCTAGCTCCGCTTGCGCTTAGCGTTTCGGGCATTTATTTATGGATAAAAAGATCAAATTTTAAAAGGAGAAAAAATGAAAGGTAAAATTCTACTTTCAAGCATGGTAGCTCTAAATTTGCTGCCGATCACGCAAATTTTAGCGAGCGAGACCAAGAATCTAGAAACAGTCGAGATC
>JBHRQF010000080.1:0-6459 GCA_042645325.1 Campylobacter sp.
ATCCACAGGATAGCTTGAAACCACGGCCAAACCAATCCTTGGGATACTTTGAATATAATAAATTTCACTGTTTAGCGAGCCTAAATTTGCAAATTTTACTTCGTCGCTATTTAGGTAGTCAGCATCCACATCGTAAAGATCAAAGATATTTTTGCGCTCTAAAACCAGCTCGGGGTCTTGGTGAAATACGATCCTACCGCTTTTATCTATCGCGAACGAATTTACGCCCATCCTCTCGTATCCGCGCGCAAACTCCTCGTAAATCGCCGTAAAGCGTATGAGCGTAGCTAAGATTTTGCCGTTTTTCATCTTTTTTGCGGCGAGCCTTGTCGGTACATCGCTTTTATCAAACATAAATTCGGATCTTAAAATTTTATCCTCAGGCTCGTTTTCCCAAGGCTTTGAGAGAAAGAATGCAGAGTACGTATCGCGTAATTTTTCATCGCTGATAAACTCTATCTCGCCGCGTTCGTTTACGATAAAAAAAGCCATGTATTCGTTGTTATTTTTTACGGCAAAGTCAAAGATTGCTTTTGAGTCAAAATCAGGTGCTTCAATATATCTTTCGATAAGTTTAAGTTCGTTATCTATATTTATGGCGCGTTCTTTGATGAAAGTTTTAAAGTTAGAATTTGCAGCGTAAACATCTTCTTTTACGCCTTCAAATTTTAAATTTAACCCAAAGCTAGCCGCGCATATCAGAAATACGGCGGTAGCAAAAAGCACCACGTATATCCTGCCTAAAACGGCGCGTGCGAGAGGAAATTTAGAGGCGAATGAATTAGCCAAAAGAAAAACCTTAAATTAATTTAATATAAACGGCTTATTGTAGCTGAATTTTGCTTGTTTTAAGATAATAAACGTAGAAGTTTTGGCGAGAGGATGAGAGAATCGAACTCCCCGCGAAGCGGTCAACCGCCCCGCCATCGGATTTGAAGTCCGCGAGCGCCACCAGATCGCTTTATCCTCCGCGTCTTTAGATGATGAGCGCGATTATAACTAAATTTATATAAATTTTAGTTTGATTTCTATAGTATTTGGAGAAAATTTTATGGGTCGGCGATGAAAAAGCTATTTGCGCGATTTTTTTTAAAAAACATCCTCATTTTTTCGCCGATTTTTTTCCTTGGCGGCTGCTTTGAGCTCTTTACGACCGTGACGCCGCTAACGGGCATAAACGTCTACGACGCCTACCAGATCAGCAAAGACGAACGCGGCATATATTCGATAACGAAAGATAAATTTATAAAAACAAAAATCCAGACTAAAATTTTAGCCTCAAGCGGGCTTAGCAACCTAAATGTGGATGTCGAGAGCTTTTACGGCGACGTGTATCTCATCGGCGTGGTGCCTGACGCCGAGCATAAAACCAAGCTCGTAGACCTAGCTAAAAACACCGACGGCGTGAGTAAAATTTACACGTATATTCGCCTTCCTAGCGACGGCGGCGAATGCGAAAGCAACCTCGCCATAATGCTAAAACTAAAAAATAATTTTTTTAAAGACAGCATAATCAGCGGCACAAGCGTGAGAGTGAGCGTAGTGCAATGCAACGTCGTATTTACCGGCATCATCACCGATATCGAGCAGGAAAAACACGCGATCTGGTACGCCAAACACATCGAAGGCGTGCGGGACGTTTACTCATTTCTTAAGGTTATGAAAGAGTAGCTTCGCTCTAGCTTTTTTGTTCAAATTTGAGTTAAATTTAAGGGTTTTATACTTCAAGGCACACACTGCACGTTGTAAATTTAAGAAGCCAAATTTACAAATTTAGCAAGATGCAAAATAAACATTCCAGACAGAATAGGCGTAGTTTAACTTTAAAATTTTAACCCGTGAGGGCGCGTATATGAAATACGTAACCGAAACGGGTTTAAAATTTTAAAGCTTGAAATCCGTCATTTATGGGGAATTCTAGGCCGGTAAAAGGTTTTGATTAGCGTCGGCAGTAGCACTAGCGCCCCCAGCAACATCATTATCATAACAAGATCGGTCAAAAGTCCGAAATATATCGTCGGGATAAAGTTGCTCGTTACCATGATGCTAAAGCCAAGGATGATCGCAAACGATGTGTAGTACATCGCGTAGCCGATACTTGCGTGCGAGGCCTTGATCGACTCGGCGACGTTTTTGCTGCGAAGCTCGATTTTTAGGCGATGGATGTAGTGGATGATGTCATCCACGCCGATGCCTATGCTGATAGCCGCTATCGTAATGCTCATGATATCAAGCGGGATACCCATGACGCCCATGACGCCAAATACCGCACAAAGCGGGATCAAATTTGACGTGATAGCGATGGCGGCGAGCTTGATGCTTTTAAAAATAATGCAAAAAACGATAAAAAGCGACAAGATAACAAAGCCAAAAGAATCCACCTGTGAGGCGATGAGGCTTTGAAGGAGATTGTTATAAAGCACCATCGCGCCGCTAACTTGCACGCTTGCGTTGTCGTTTGCGATTAAATTTGCGATATCGGTTTTTAGCTCGTGCAAAAACTCGTCCCTGCGTAGCGCATCGTCGCTGTCAAGAGTTCGTGCAGTAAAGCGCAACTCGTTATCCTTTATGCTCACGTAGGGGCTTAGGATGATGTCTTTGTATTCTTGCGGGATCTGTTCGTATAGGATCGAGAGCATGAGGCCGTCGGCGGACTTTTTCGTGATGCGCTCGACGATCTTTACGACGGTGTTTAGGCTGCTCGCGTGCCCGATAAAGCGCTTATTTTCTAGATAGTTGTGCACCTTTTTCGCGACGTCGATTTTGTGCTGATTAAACCAGTACTTATCCTCGTTCGCGCTAGTGGCAAATTCAGCGTCAAATTCGTCTTTAGGCTCGTTTTTGGCAGCCTTTTCGTCAAATTTGGGCTTGTTAAATTTGATCAATATATCAACCGGCACGGTACCGCCTAGCTTCGTATCGATCACCTGCATGCCTTTGTGGATTTCGGTCGTATCTTTAAAATAGCTTATAAAACTATTTTCGACCTTTAGCTTTGAGATGCCGTAAAGTCCGAAAATAAGCACCGCAATGCTAATCGCGTAAACGGCGCGGCTGTGATTTAGTGCAAATGCGGCGCAGTGCTTGGTAAAGCTAAATTTATCCTCAAATGTCCTAACAGGAGCAAGCTTTGGCATCAGCGCCATCGCGGAGCCAAATAACAAAAACGCAAGTACGAGTGAGATAGAGATCGACGCGCTCATCATGATACCGAGCATTATGATAGGCTTGATATCCGAAAGCGCAAGCGATAAAAAGCCGATGACGGTCGTAAATATCGCGAAAAACGACGGGTTGGCCTTATCGCGCAGCGCGAGATAGACCAGCTGGCGGTTGCTAAGATGCGGCTTTGTAAGGCAAAACTCGCGGTAACTCACGATCAGGTGAATAACGACGGAGATCGTGATGATAAGCTGAAGGGCGATGTAGTTTGAGCTGATGACGGTAATCTCCCAGCCAAAAAACCCAAACAGCCCGCTCGCCCAAATAACGCTAATCACGCAGATAAAAATCGGCATAACGATATAGCGAATCTGCCTAAAAAACAGCCAAAGGCAAAAGACCAAAAGCAGCGTCACGCTTATACCGTAGGTCGCAAGATCCGAGCGCACAAAGCTCACCATATCATCGGCGATCATGTTCGCACCGCCTAAAAACAGACTCTCGCCTCCGCCAAATTTAGCTATCGTCTCGCGTATCTGCTCGATCGCGGCGTGCTCTTTTATACGCGCTTCGTCGCGGTGAGCCTTAAACTGCGCATTTACCGCGCTTAGGCGATGTTTTTGCTCGATTGTGATATTGCCGTCTAGTTTGGCGTTTAGCAGGGCGTTTCGCTCGTTTAGTATGCTTTGATATTTTTCGTCGGTCTTTAAATTTAGCACGATCGCAGTAGTTTTTAGATCGCGGCTAACGAGGTTGTTCGTATATAGCGGACTATCCCCAAACTCGCGGCGCACCAAGGTTTTGTTTATATCGGCATCAGATAGGCTTGGCACGTGCTTAACCAGCTCGCCAAGATCGTTAGTTCCGCTTTGAAGCAGCGGGATATTTAGTACCGAAATGATGTTTGAGACGAGTTCGTTTTTTTCTAGTTCTCGGCTTAAATTTCCTATCTTTTCAAGCGTAGATGGCGCGAGCAGATCGTCTTTTGGCGTGTAGGCGATGACTAGATAGTTTGGGCTAACGTAGCGCTTAAAAACGTCTCTAAAGACGGCTAGATCTTTATCGTTTTCAAGTAGCAACGTCTCGGTAGACGCGTCCACCTCGAGCTTGCCGCTAAAATATCCAAAAAAGAGCGTCGCGGCCAGTACGCCTGCGATAACGCTCTTTGGAAAGTTGACGATAAATTTAAAAATCCGCTTCATCAACGCCTTATTGCGGAGCTTGGACGGAGTTTAGCTTGCTAAGCAAATTTTCAAAGCTCTCGTTTTCCATCAGGCTATCAAACTGGCTGCGGTAGGTTTGGATGATACTAACGCCTAAAATTTCGACATCATAGATGAGCCAGCCGCGCTCTTTGGCGTTGTAAAATTTATACGTAAAGCCGTAATTTTTGCCGTCCTCGCCGACTAAATCAGCGTTTAGAAAGTAGCGATTTTCGTTCGGCTTGGTTACATCTTTAAAATTTATAGTTTGGTTTTTATAGCTTAGAAGCTTATCGACGTAGCTTGACTTTAATCTCTCTTCAAAAGCTTTATTAAATTTAGCCTTTTGCTCAGCATTTAGGTTGTTGTAGCGCTTGCTTAGGGCGATTTTAGACATCTGCTCGTAGTCGAAATATGGATCAAAAACGGCGAAAATTTTACTTATTTTCTCGTCTTTGCTCAAATTTGCGTTTTTTAGCACCTCGATAGCGTCTTGCGTCGCTTTTTGCATCGTAGGTTTTATCTGCTCCTCGCTGATCGCAAAGAGGCTAACCGCGCTAAAAAACGCAAGCAGAATGATTTTTAAAAACTTCATTTTATTCCTTTATTAAATGATTTCGGCGCTGTTCGTATGCGTCGCGTAGAAACGGATACAGATCGATCGCGTCTTTTTTAAGATTGTCGTAAGCATCTGGATGTAAAGACAAAAGGTTGCCCTGACGGAAAGTTTTTATCGCAAAGGAGTCTAGCGCCGGTTTTACGTAACTGACGGGATCGAGATAATAATCGCCGACTAGACCGACGATATCGCGTAAATTTGAGGGTCCGATAAACGGCAAAACCACGTGAAAGCCGCTACCAACGCCCCAGTAACCTAGCGTCTGACCGAAGTCCTCGTCGTGGCGTTGCAGATTATAGTATTTCGCGCCGTCGGTTAGCCCGCCAAAGCCGATGATCGTGTTTGCTAAAAATCTCAGCGTCTCTTCGCCGGCCTCGCTAAATTTAAACTGCAAGAGGTTGTTTACGAAGCGAACGGGATATAAAAGGTTGTCGAAAAAGTTTCCAGCAGCGGTTCTTGCGGCCTCGGGCACTATGTAGTTATAGCCTTTTATCGCGGGGTGGATGGCGTTTACGTACATAAAATCATTAAACCCCGTCATCATTCTATTATAACCGCTAAGCGGATCGAAAATCTCGCTAGGCTGCGTAAATTCGTCGTCAAATTCGCTCTTTTCCTGCGTTTGCTCGGCAAAAACGCAACTAAAAAAAAGCAAAAAAGAGAGTAAAAATTTTCTCATCAAATCTCCGAATTTCAAGTCTGCAAAGGCAGTAACCTGAGATTTTATCTCAATGTAGCTTTTAAATTTATAAATTTCAAAATGCCCGGTATTACGAAGTTTATTTAAGTTATTTTTCATATATATTTAAATATACTTTCTGGCAAATTATTTTTTTATACTGATAAAATTTGGGGGATTTTCATGAAAGCAGATGTTAGTTTAGAGCTATTTTTAGATAGCGGAGTATCGGTGTTAGCCAAGCACATAGAGCTTTTAAAGGCCGTAGAGCACACCAAAAGCATAACAAAAGCGGCCGAGTATGTCGGCATCTCGTACAAAAACGCATGGGACAGCCTAGACGCTCTAAATAACCGCTCGGACGAACCGCTAATCGCAAGAGCCGAAGGCAACAAGAAAAACAGCGGCTCGGAGCTCACTGCGTATGGCAAAAAGATGATCGCACTATACGACGCGATGCTAGAGAGCCAAAAAATATTTTTAGAAAAAGTTTGTTCAAATATAAACGTCGATACGAACGAGATTTTAAATTTACAGCGAATGAGCATGAGCCTAAGCGCCAGAAACCAGCTAAGCTGCGAGATCACGGACGTAAAAACGGGTGCGGTAAATTCGCAAATAAGCGCCAAACTCTCAAACGGCGAAATTTTACGCGCCAACGTCACGGTCGAGTCTGAAAAAAATCTAAATTTAAAAGTCGGCAAAAAGGTCGTATTTATCTTTAAAGCTCCAAGCGTAATGCTCGCAAAAGAGGAAAATCTAAAACTAAGCGCGGCAAATTTACTAAAAGGACGCGT
>JBHRQF010000081.1:0-6406 GCA_042645325.1 Campylobacter sp.
TTTTAAACCCGTTTCGGTTACGGACGACCGGTCCGCGCCCTCACGGGTTCAAATTTTAAAGTTAAACTACGCGTATTCTGTCTGGAATATTTCTGCCGATTTTACTAAATTTAATCGTAAATTATGCTAATAAAGCACAGAAGTTTATTGTTAAGCCTGTAAAAAGCGTACAAATTTAGTTATAATAGCTCTTAAATTTAAGCAAAGGACAAGCTTTGAATCAAATCGCTAAAACGCCCCAAGACGTCGTCGCCTTACTCATAGAAAAAAGGAAAGAATTTACCGATCCCAAAGAATTTATCGTATCGTTTGGCAAGGATGAACTAGGCGAGTTTGAGAAGCTAAACGGCGATATGGACATGAAGGTCGGAGATTTGCTTAGCATGAGCCAAAGCGTAGGAAGCTCGGTCGGCGAGTCGCTAAAATCGGTCAAAAAGTACTCCGCCGAGCTCATAAAAGCAAGCGATAAGATAAAAGAGAGCGGACTGGGCGCGAAATTTATAAATTTCTTGCTCGGCAAAGACCTAGCCGCCGAGCTGGCTAGCAAATATCAAAGCGTGTCAAGCTTGTTTGAAGAAATCACGGCAAATTTAAAGCACTCGATAAACGTTTTAGAAGCTAGAAACGCCGAAATATCCGAGAAGCAAAAAGAGCTCTCGCTCATCATCGAAAGCCTAAAAGGCAAGATAGAAATTTTAAGCAAAACAGACGAGCTCATCGAAAATTTAGCGGCAAATCAAACGGACGAAGAGCAGAAAAAATTCCTCCTCGAAGAGGCGCTATTTTACATCCGTATGCATCTGCAAAATTTGCAACAAGTGCTAGTCGTGATGCAGCAAAGCCTCGCAAACTACGCTACTATCAAGCACAATAACTCGCTTTTAAGTTTCGCCACGCAAAACACGATCACAACTAGCATCACCGCGCTAAAAACCAACGTCTACATCGCAAGCGCCGCGCAGGAGGGCAAAAAGCAGCTAAAAGCCGTTTCTGAGATGGACAAGCTAGCTAGCGACGTCATCCTAAAAAACGCGCAGGACGTAAACGATACGGCGACAGAAGTGACGGCAAAGGTCGCAGGCGGCGCGCTAGATAACGAGAGCCTCGAAAAAGCGATAAATTTGATGATAGATTCGTTAGATAAAATAGAAAATTTCAAAAACGAGGCGCTGCCGAAGATGAAAGAAAATATCGCCAAAATCGCGCAGATGAGCAAGACGCTAGAAAGCAAGGTAAATAAGCTAGAAAAAATCGAGCAAAGCGACGTGTATAGCATAGAATAAAGCGGAGCTAAGGTCAAATTTGACCTCGCAAGCGACAAAATTTAAAAAAAGGTAAAAAATGGATCAAATTTTAGAGCTTCTTGGCAACAATCTTATATTTTCCGTTCCGCTGGTTATCGTTGTAGTTTTTGCCTTGCTTGAGGTTATTTTGATGATGACCGGATTTTCGGTGCTTGAGCCGTTAAACGGCCTGTTTGACGGGGTGGATGGTATCGACGCGCCCGGTACCGAACTGCTGGCGTGGGCGAACAAGGGCGGCGTGCCTAGCACCGTTTTTTACGGGATTTTGCTTATGAGCTTCGGAGCGTGCGGGCTTTTTATCGTTAGCGTTTTTTATGGATTTGCGGCGCCTGCGTGGTATATGAGCGCGGTTATCGCCGTAGTTTCGTTTTTTGCCGCTTTGGCTTGGACTAGATGGGTGAGCTTGCTCGCAGCAAAGTACCTGCCTCAAGTGCAAACGTCGGCCTTTAGTAAAAAGGAGCTTCTTGGCTGCGAATGCGAAGTAAAGGACTATAAAATCACAAAAGAGCAAGGCGGAGACGTCAAGGTCACGGATAAAAACGGCAAGGAGCGTTTCGTCTTTGCAAGGGCTGCCGATGAAAACGAGCTTATAAAAGGCGATACCGCGCTCATAGTTAGAATCGAAAAAAATAACTTTTACGTCAGGAAAAAATCATAAATTTAATCAAAGGAGAGTGGTATGAATATTGATGGGATGACATCTTTAGCCGTATTTGTCGGCATAGGACTCTTTTCTATCGTTATCTTAGGTATCGTTTTTTCAAGACTTTACCGAAAGACGACAAAGGAGCTTACATTCGTGCGAACGGGATTTGGCGGCGAAAAGGTCGTCGTAGACGGCGGCGCTTTGATACTGCCGATACTGCATGATTATATCGACATAAATATGCAGTCGATGAAAGTTACGGTTGCTCGCTCTAAAAGCGATAGCTTCATAACCAAAGACAGAATGCGCGTAGATATCACGGCTGATTTTTACATCAGAGTGGGCGAGGATAGAGAGTCTATATCTCGCGCGGCGCAGACGCTGGGTAAAAAAACGATCGATCTAAGAGAGCTAACCGGGCTGATAGAAGGCAAGCTCATAGCCACGCTCCGCTCGGTAGCAAGCTCGATGGAGATGAAAGAGTTGCACGAAAAAAGAGATGAATTTAGCTCGCAGGTCAAAAACGCCATCGAAGCCGATCTATCTAAAAACGGTCTTCAGCTGGAGTCGGTATCTCTTACGTCGCTTGATCAAACGGCAAAAGAGTTTTTTAACGAAAACAACGCCTTTGACGCTGAGGGTTTGACTAGTTTAACGCAGACTATCGAGGAGCGCAAAAAGCTACGAAACGATATCGAACGCTCGACCGAGGTGCAAATCGCACAGAAAAACTACGAAACGCAGTCGGAGAAATTTGAAATCCAAAGAAAAGAAGCCGAGGCTGAAGCTACGCAGCAAACAAAAATAGCGAATTTCCAAGCCGAGCAAGAAGCGCTAAGGGCAAAAGAGGCCGAAAGTAGGCGTAAAGAGGCCGAAGAAGCCAAGATCGTCGCAAACAAAGCTATTGAGGAGGCGCAGATAAATAAAGCAAAGGCCATCAAAGAAACCGAGATCGAAAAGGAAAAAGCTCTCGAAATCGCCACTCAAAACAAAAACATCGAGATAGCTAAGAAAAATCAAGAGGTTGAAGAGGTCAGGATCGCCGCTCACAAAGCCATCGAACAAGCTGAAATTGAAAAGGCCAAAACCATAGAAACGGTCGAGGTGCAAAAGGCTAGAGTTGTCAAAGAAGCCGAGATAGAAAAGGAAAAAGTCATTGAGCTGGCAAATCAGAGCAAAAATATCGAAATCGCTAAAAAAGTCGAAGAAGAAGCCGTGGCTAAAACATTAGCCAACGAGAAAAAGGCGCTAGAAGCCGCGTCGCTGGAAAAGATCAAAACCGCCTCCGAAATAGAGCAAGCCGAGCGTATCAAAAAGCTAGCTCTAATCGAAGCACAGCAAGACGCCGAGCAGCTATCTATCGAAAAAACCGTCGCCGCAAAGGCTGAAAAAGAGGCCGAGGAAAACCTAGCCGAAGCTGCTAAAATCAAAGCTATGGGTGCGAGCGAAGCGCTAAAAATCAAGGCTATCGCCGAAGCCGAAGCCATCAAGATAACCGCCGAAGCCAACAGGCTAAACTACGAGGTCGAGGCTAAAGGTAAAACCGAGATAAATAACGCTGAAAATATCGTCTCTGCGGAGATTTTGGAAAATAGATTTAAGCTTGCCTTGATCGAGTTTATGCCGCAAATCATCGCCCAGGTCGTAAAACCGGCGGAGAAAATCAACTCTATCAAAATCGTGCAAATGGCGGGTCTTGGCGGCGCAAATCAGAGCGGTGTGGGCTCAAATGCTAGCAGCGGCGTTAGCAACGCGGGCGCATCGCTATCCGATCAAATCGTAAACGCGTCTTTAAACTATAAAGTAAACGCGCCTATAATCGATGATTTAATGAAGCAAGTAGGCATCGACCTAAACGGCGGGATACAAAATATCGCTTCGCCATTGCTAAGCAGTTTCGAAAAACCTAAAGACGCGTCGGATTTTAGCACAAAAGATACCGAGAAATATAACGTCGCAAGCGAACAAAAAGACGGTAAGAAAAAGTAAATTTGGCCGTAAATTCGATTAAGGCTATGTAAAGGGACGGCGAAATCGGGATAAAGCCGATTAAATTTAGCCGCCCTTTTTTATAATCAGAGCAGAAATAGCATATCGCGATCGTTTTTTATATCTTTATCTGGCGGCACAAATTTGACGCCTGCGAATTTTAAATACTCTTGATATTTTCACAAATTTGACCGTTTGAGTTCAATTTTATATGTTCCTTCAAATTTGATTAAATATAAATCAAAATTTATTAATTTTTTATTTTAACATCAGTAAAATACAGCCTAAGAAATCGGGTCGATTTTACCTTTTCAAAGGACACTTCATGAATTTATCAAATTCAAAATGGTTTATCGTTTCAGGTGCGGCGCTCGGTGCTCTGGGTGCACTGCTCGTGTATTTTGGCAACCCGGGCAACATGGGCGTTTGCGCGGCTTGCTTTTTGCGCGATACGGCGGGGGCGCTGGGCTTTCACCGTGCAGGAGTCGTGCAGTACGTGCGCCCTGAGATCATCGGGCTCATTTTGGGCGGCTTTTTAGCTAGCGTGCTTTGGACGAAGGAGTTTAGCGCAACTACGGGCTCGTCGCCTTTCGTGCGCTTTTTTCTCGGATTTTTCGCGATGATCGGCTGCCTAGTGTTTTTGGGCTGCCCGTGGAGAGCGTTTTTACGTCTTGGCGGCGGCGATATGACGGCGATTGCGGGAGTCGTCGGGATTTTTGCGGGCGTGTGCGCGGGCGTATTTTTCAAAAAGCTCGGCTACGGACTCACGCACGAGACTAAAACTCAGGCCGCGATAGGCGTTTTGCCGACGGTTATGGGTATTTTGCTGCTTGCTGCGCTTGCGTTTGGACTAAAGCTCGGCGAAAACGGCGCGCTTTTTAGCTCCGCAAAAGGCCCGGGCTCCATGCACGCTCCGATCCTGATCTCACTTGGTTTTAGCGTCGTCGTGGGCGCGCTAATGCACAAAAGCAAATTTTGCAGCGTCGGGGCGTTTGGTAGGCTTTTTAAAAAGGATTTCTCGATGTTTACGGGGATCATCAGCATCGTGGTCTTTGCCAGCATCGTAAATTTAGCTCTCGGGCAGTATAAATTCGGCTTTGAGGGCCAGCCTATCGCGCACAACGACGTGCTTTGGAACTTCCTTAGCATGACGCTAGCAGGGCTTTGCTTTAGCCTAAGCGAAGGCTGCCCGGGCAAGCATCTCGTCCAAATGGGCACGGGCAATCTAAGCTCGGTAATCTTCGTCATCGGTATGGCGGCGGGCGCGGCCGTAGCGCATAACTTCTTGCTCGCCAGCTCTCCGAGCGCCATAACGGCGGCGGCTCCGTGGGCGGTGGCGATGGGGTTTGTTTTTGCGGTTTATGTGGGATTTTTTCACAAAAAAGCCGCTTGATTCCCCATAAATGAACGGATTTTTAACTTCGCACAAAGCGCTCGTTACGAGACTTCGCTACGAGGAGGCTTTAAAATTTTAAACCCGTTTCGGTTACGTATTTCATATACGCGCCCTCACGGGTTAAAATTTTAAAGCTAAACTACGCCTATTCTGTCTTGAATATTTGTCGTATATCTTAACTAAATTTGTAAATTTGACATTTTCGCGGTGCGGGTCTGGGCGAGTAAGAGATAAGGTGCCGAGTTTTTAAATTTGAGTTATATGAAAAACGAGCTTAAATTTGCCAAATTTTGATGGCGATCCGGAGTAAAAAGCTGGCTAAACATCATGGTCTAGCCCGCAAGAAATAAAGCTTTTTCTAAAAAGTAGTCAAATTTGCTCAGGTGCGTATAATAGAGCTGCGCCGAGAATTTATCCTAAAAGTCCGGCGCCTTTGATCGCTTGGCTGCGCTCTTTTGCGTAGATGCGTTCGCCTTCCACGACGTCGTATTTCCAGATCGGCGCGTTAGCCTTAAAGTCCTCGACAAACTCGTTTATTAGCCGCAAGGCGACCTTTCTTTGCGGGCTCACGACGCCCGCGACATAGGAGCTCTCGTGCACGGGCACGTCGCCTCGCGAATGCGCAAAAAGCACGTATGCGCCCAGATCCTTCGCCTTTTGCTCCCAGCCCGCTAGCCATTTGCGCAGGATCGGCTCGTAGATGTCAAAGCTAAGAGCGCTTATGCCGCCTTCCTCGCGCACGATGCCGGTAAACGTGATGAGCGCGCCGCAGTTTTTATCCTTAAACTCGTTGTACCAGGCGTTTGTGATCGCCTTGGCGTCGAGGCTTCCTTCAAAAATCTGCATATTAACCTCCGCAAACCGGCGGTAAAATGGAAATTTTATCCCCGTCTTTTAGCGGCGCGTCTAGAGAGCTCGCGATCTCGTCGTTTACGGCGACGGCGCAGATTTTTAGCCACTCTTTAAGCTGCGCGTATTCGCCTAGTTTTTCTTTTACTTCGCTTAAATTTTCCGCTTCTAGCTTTAAATTATGCATCTTTATCGGGCCTAAAAACTCGATTTCTACCATAA
>JBHRQF010000082.1:0-6396 GCA_042645325.1 Campylobacter sp.
ATATACGGGTTTTTTAGACGGTTTTCGGGGCCGACGAAAACGAGTAGTTTAAAGTGCTCTTTAAATTTCAAAAGCTCTTCAAAAACCTCTTTTACGAGGCGGTTTTTATCAAATTTGACGACGCAAATCGGCGTTTTGGTATTTGTTTTAAACTGCGCTAGCTGCGTTAAATTCGGCTCTATTTCTTTAAATTTAGCAAGCAGCGCGGCATCGTCCAAAAGCACTGGAGCAGGCGCCGAAAAATCCTGCGTCGCGTCGATTCCCAGCTTACCGCCGAAGCACGAGTTTGGACTGGCGTGATCGAGCTGATCGCACACGCCTTCGCTGATTAATAGGCTTTTATCGCCGAAACGGTTTAAAATATGCTCCGTAAGCGCGCCATAATCGCTCAAATTTGGCGCATCATCGCCGACAAAAACCGCGTGTTTGACGAAGCTCATCTGCCCCACGCCCCAAAACGCGTGCATCGCCTGCTTGGCGTGCGCGGGATAAAGGGCATTTATCTTAGCTAAAATCAGGTTGTGAAAGACGCCGTTTTCAGGCATGTTGTAGTCTAGAAGCTCGGGCACCGTCGTACGCAAAAGCGGCAGGAAAATGCGCTCCGTCGCCCAGCCCATGTACTTATCCTCAAGCGGCGGCTTGCCGACTACGGTCGCGTGAAATACCGGCTCACGCTTGCTCGTGATCGCCGTAACCTCCATCACGGGAAACGGCTCCACCGGCGTATAAAAACCCGTATGATCGCCAAACGGCCCTTCAAGCTCAAATTTATCCATATCCACAAAGCCCTCGATCACGTAGTCCGCGTCGTGCGGGACGTAAATTTCGTTCGTTAGCGACTTTACGAGTTTGGCCGGCTCTTTGCGAATGAAGCCGTAAAGAAGCAGCTCAAACACGCCCTTTGGCAGTGGCGCCTGGCCGCACCAGATATAGAGCGGGTCTCCGCCTATAGCCACGGATACAGGCATCTTGCGGCCCGCGCGCTTGTATTCGTTAAAGAAATTCGCGCCGTCTTTGTGTATCTGCCAGTGCATGCCGAGGCGATTTTTACCATAAATTTGCAATCGGTACATGCCGACGTTTTGCAGTTCGCCGTCAGGACTTTGCGTATAAACCTGCCCCATCGTGATAAAGGCGCCGCCGTCAAGCGGCCATGTTTTTAGCGCTGGAAGCGATAATAGATCGACATCCTCGCCAGTAAATTTGACCTGCTGACACTCGCCCTCGCCTTTTAATCTTTTCGTGAAAATTTTTCTCATCTCAAACAAATACGCGGCAAAATTTAGCTTTTCGCCAAAACTTTTAGGGTTTTTGGGTTTTAAAAGCCGCTCGATCTCGCCCGCGATCTCATCCGGATCTCGTCCGAAAATAAGCTCTAAAGCGCGCTTTGAGCCGTAGATGTTTGTTAGCACTGGAGCAAATTTGCGCCCGGTTTTTTTACAGACAGGATTTGTAAAAAGCAGCGCCTGTGAGTTTTTGCGCTTGACCTCGATGTAGCTCGCGTGCGCGATCTCTAGATCGATATCCGCGGGCTTATCTATGACGCGCAGCAGGCCGTTATCTTTTAGAAGCTTGATGTAGTCCATATTTTTCCTTAATAATTTATATCCGAACAAGCCGTTTTTGAAGCTAAAATTTTGGCTGCGTTTGAGTCAAATTTGTAAACATTTTGAGCCAAAAACACAACTTTAACTGCCGAAAAATTAGTAAAATCGTAAAAATTATCGGTTTTGGCGGATACGCTAATTTAACGCCGACTTAGCAAAAATTTGATCTCTTACAACCTCTAACCAAAAGCGCATGGCGCTAAATTTGCAGCGTTAAGGCAAGCAAAAAGTGAAAATCGGCTAGGGTTGCCTCCATCGGTCTAAGTCGTCTTAAAAAGATACCATTTTGAGTTTGGAGAGAGCCGTTCTAGCATTATAAACTCGCTCGGACTCATCTGCAGCAGATCGGGTTCGTTTTCCACGCGCATAAAACCCACTACGTTATCCGTACGCCGCCGATAATAAGCTCAAAAACCCCGCCGTCGTACGCCGCATGAGATAGGTGTAATCGCTTTACGGCTTCGTTTGCCGCCGCTTCGTCCTTTTGATATAGCGCAAACAGCTCTTCAAATTTCGCCTCGTTTTCGCGTCCGAATTTTAGCAATGCATTATCGCTTGCCAAAATCAGCCTTAAATTTTCTATATCCCCGCCCATTGCTCTAAGTTGCGCCTTTTCCGCCTCGCTCGCAGCCTCATAGCCCCTTATCATCGCCTCTATGATGCCGGTTTGAGCGAGCGATCTAAGCGCATAAATACCGTCTTTTTTAGCAAAAATGTATAGATCAAGGGATGCGCCGTTTTTAGAAGCGAGCCAAACGCGAAATATCCCGCTAAATTCGCTGCTGTGGCCGAGTTTGGCAACTTTGATTTCGTCAAATTTGTCGGGCGAGTAAAAATTATTTTTTAGGCGATCTCGCATCTCGCCTTTAAAATAGGCGTTTTTATCGAAATTTTTATCGGTAAAGAGCGAATAAATAAGCTCTAAATCTACCTGTGCAAAAAGCGCGGACGTCAAGAACACTAAAATAAGCGCTTTTCTCATATGTTCGCCATCTCCTCGGCGCGTTTTAGCAGCTCTTTTGCGCCCTTGCCGATAAATATCCGACCAAGCTCGGCGCCCACGCTTTTCCATTCGCTTTTTTGCGCGACGATATTTTCTCGTATACTCTCGCTACCGTCGGGCAGTCCCACGACCGCGCGTATCTCGATCTTATCGCCGTTTAAATTTGCATTTACGCCGATAGGCACCTGGCAGCCGCCCTCTAGCATCGCGACGAAATCACGCTCCACGGTCGTTTCAATGACGGCCTTTTCATCTTTTAGGAACTCTATCAAATTTAAAATTTCAGCATCCTCTCTTGCCTCGATGCCTAGCGCACCCTGCCCCATCGCAGGCACCATCTGATCCAGCTCAAACGGCACGATATGCGCGACTTCGGAGCGTAAATTTAAGCGGTTCACGCCCGCCATCGCTAGGATAATCGCGTCAAATTCGCCCTCTTTAAGCTTGCGCAAACGAGTTTGGACGTTGCCTCGCAGCGATATTATCTCAAGATCGGGACGCATCGCTAAAAGCTGCATCTTGCGGCGCAAACTCGTCGTGCCTACTCGCGCGCCCTCGGGCAGATCCTCAAATTTAGCGTATTTTTCGCTTAGCATCGCATCCCTCACGTCCTCGCGCGAGCAGATCGCCGCTAGAACTAGCCCCTCTGGGAAAACGACGGGCACATCTTTTAGACTATGTACGGCGATGTGCGTTTCGCCGCTTAGCATGCTGTCCTCTAGCTCCTTTGTAAAAAGCCCCTTGCCGCCGATTTTAGCCAGCGGGGTGTCTAGGATCACATCGCCTTTGGTTTTCATGCCTGTTAGCTCGACCGCGATTTGCGGATAGCGGGCTAAAATTTTATCCCTGATATGCTCGCTTTGCCACATAGCCAGCACGCTTTTTCTCGTTGCGATTTTTAGTTTTTCCATATTTGCCTCTTTTCTTCTACGACTTCGACGTCGATGATCTCGCCGTCATCGCGCGGTTTGTCACGTCCGCTTTCAAATTTTTCGCGGTAAAATTCGCCCGCTCTCGCCCGCTCGCCGCCGTTTTTTAAATTTGCAAAAAATGCAACCGCCACGATCGCCGCGCCCAAAACGTCGGTGATAAGCCCCGGGATAAACATAAAAAATCCCCCGATCGCCATACCCACGCTACTAAAGACGTCTGCGGGCTTAAAAAACGCGATATTGCTCGTTAGCTGAAAAAATCCGACGCGAAACATAAAAAATAGCCCCAAAATAGCCGATGCGATGACCTCTAGGACTAAATTTAAAAATCCGTACGCGTGGATAAAAAAATACGCCGCCGCGATCTCCAAAACGACATAGGGCGTAAAAAAATGCTTTATCATAGGCTCTTTAGGTGCGCTAAAATTTCGCTCGCTTTGACGGTTTCTTTGGCTAGTCCGTCACGCGTAACGAGCTCGACCGTGCCTTCAGCTAGCCCCTTGCCCACGATCACGGCATAAGGAAATCCCATCAGCTCAAATTCGCTCATTTTTACGCCAAATCGCTCGTTTCTATCGTCAAGCAGCACCGAAACGCCAGCCTCGCGTAAGTCTTCGTAAAGCTCCTGCGCAAATTTAACGCCCTCTTCGTCTTTTAAATTTGAGACGATGATTTCAAATTTAAACGGAGCTAGGGTTTTGTTCCAGATTATGCCTTTTTCGTCATGGCTAGCCTCGACGGCGACGGCTACCAGGCGGCTAACGCCTATGCCGTAGCAGCCCATGATAAACGGTTTTGCTTTGCCGTTTTCGTCCAAAAACATAGCACCCATCGGCTCTGAGTACTTGGTGCCCAGCTTAAATATATGTCCGACCTCGATACCTTTGCTAACGCTTAAATTTCCTCCGCAGCAAGGGCATTTATCGCCAGCTTTTACGGCGGTTAGGTCTTTGAAGCGCTCCGCGTTAAAGCTGCTAACGCTAACGCCGACGAAGTGATAATCCCGCTCGTTTGCGCCGCAGATCATCTGCGACTCGCCCTCAAGCTCCTTATCGATATAAAACTCCACGCCTTTTAGCCCGACCGGCCCGCAAAATCCGCCCACAAGCCCAGCCGCCGCGATCTCGGCTTCGATCGCGTCCGCTAGCTCGAGCGCCCCGCATGCGTTTTGCGCTTTGACCTCTTGTAGCTCATCCTCGCCGCGCACGAAAAATACCACGATTTTCTCGCTCTTTTCACCTTTAGCGTCAATAAAAATCGCCTTTTTTATCACCGCTTTTATGCAATAAAACTCGTCAACTCTAAAAAACTCCACCACGTCTTTGATGGTTTTGGCATCGGGCGTTAAAAATTTAGCCGCGTCAGCCTCCGGTCTTTCGACCTGCGTCGTTCGTTTTGCGCGGGTTGCGGCCTCTATGTTTGCGGCGTAGTCGCAGTTTTCGCAGACGATGATATCGTCCTCGCCGCTATTTGCCAGCACCATAAACTCTTTGCTTCCGCTGCCGCCTATCGCGCCGCTATCGGCTCTAACCGCACGGAAATTTAACCCGAGGCGAGTAAAAATTTTGCTATAAGTTTTTTCCATCAGGTCAAATTCGCGGTCCAGATCCTCGGCGTTTGCATGGAAGCTATATCCGTCTTTCATCAAAAACTCGCGCCCTCTAAGTAGCCCGAATCTCGGCCTTGCCTCATCTCTAAATTTGGTATTTATCTGATACAAATTTAGCGGCAGTTGCTTATAGGATGTCACCTTGCCTCGCACGAGCGCGACCACGCTCTCTTCGTTTGTCGGGCTTAAAACAAAGTCGTTTTCTTTGCGGTCCTTAAAGCGCAAAAGCTCCTTGCCGTAGATGTCAAAGCGTCCGCTCTCGCGCCAAAGATCCGCAGACGTGACGAAGCTCATCGAGATCTCCTGCGCGCCTGCTTCGTCAAGCTCCTCTTTGACGATATTTTTTATATTTTCAAGCACTCGTTTGCCAAGCGGCAAAAAGTTGTAAAGTCCGCTACCGACCTGCTCGGCGTAGCCCGCTCGGAGCAAAAATTTATGACTTGCTAGACTTGCGTCTTTGGGCGCTTCTTTTGCCGTCGGCGCGTAAAGTTTGCTAAATTTCATTCGTTCTCCCATTCAAATTCGTTATTTTCTTCTTGCGGCGTTTGCTCCGCGACGTTAAAGATTTCCCCGATTGCCCTTAGCTGCGCTTCGCTTCCCGCAGCGCCCGCGAGGTTTTTTAAATTTATCGTCGGCGAGTGCAAAAACGTCCTAAAAACCTGATGTATGAGGCGATACGCCTCCTCTTTGTCGCTATGTTTTAGATAGCCCTTTTTTAGGGCTTTTGCGAGTTCTCTCTCGGCACACTCTTTAGCTTGTTCTCTTATGCCCTTAATTAGCGGCGTGACGGCTAGTTCACGCAGCATTTGGAAAAACGCCGCCGTATTTCGCCCAACGATGCCGTATGCGATCTGCGCCTGCTCCTCGCGCAGGGCTAGGTTTTTATTTACGATCTCTTGCAGGTCGTCCACGGCGTAAATTTTGATATTTTCGCTCTCCGTGATAGCGATATCGCGCGGTACGGCTATATCAAAAAAGTAGCGCTTAAACTCCCTAGACTCGACCATCGAGTCGATCAAGACGGGATGCGGTGCGGCGGTCGCGGAAAATATGATTTGATATTTGTTTATGTACTGCGCTACGTTTGAAAGTGCGTCGTATTCGTTATTGTCTCCCAGCGTCAGGGCTAAATTTTTAGCGCGCTCTTTATTTCGGCTGATGATTATCGTTCGCGCGCCGCTTGCGATTAGGTGCTTTGCGGCTAACTCCGCCATCTCGCCCGCGCCCACTATCACGGCGACCATG
>JBHRQF010000083.1:0-6389 GCA_042645325.1 Campylobacter sp.
GGCTTAGCGCGGTGACAGGCGAATCAAAAAAAGAGCAAATCGCAAAAAGAACGCAAATATACGAGGCTAGAAACGCAACGCTTTTAGGGTATTTAGATAGCTACATCAACGAACTTGCGTCAAAAAACCAAAACGACAAAGAGATCGCGTCAATACAAAACGAACTTGAACGTATGCTGGTCGTATTAAAAAATATAAACAAAAAATAAGGATAAAACAGTGGAAAAAACGGGCCAAGAGACACTAATAGACTACATAAAAGAGGATGCGCAAGATAGCGAAAAAAGCATGCAAAATTTGATCTTTAAAGATGATTTTAGCAAAGAAGACGAGGAAAAAATTTCTCAAAAAGCGGCAGAGCTTTTAGCTTTTTTATCAGATAAGGATAGTACCCAGATAAGAGAAATTTTAGAAAGCGTCACGATCGAAGACACGCAAAGTCTAGAGAGCTCTTCGTCGCTCTTGATGGGGAAATTTGCAAAACTAGACGACATAAAAGACGAGCAAACGCAAAATTTAAGCCGCTCCATAATCGCTCTAAACGAGGAGCTAGAACAGATAAATCCGCACAAATTCGACTTTGATAAAAAAGGCGTTTTGCCATTTATTCCCTTTGTCGCAAAGCCGATAAACAGATACTTAAAGAAATTTCAAAGCGCAAAAGAAGCGATAAAAGAGACGCTCTCGCACATCGAAGACGGCGAGAAAATTTTAAGAGAAGACAACGCTCTTTTACAAGAAGAAAAACAATACTACAAACAAAAAGCCATAAGTTTGCAACGAAAAGCCGTAGTATTTGAAAAAATAGCAAAATCCATAGAGCAAAACATCTCCAAACTAGACGCGAAAGAAAGAGAATTTTACGAAAATAACGTCTTGCTAAATTTAAATAAAAAAATCAGAAGCATATATGAAATTTTAGCCGTTACGCAGCAGGGATTTTTATCAAGCGACCTCATCATAAACACAAACTGGGAGCTAATAGATAATATCTCAAACGTAAAAGCCGTAACTAAAAGAGCCGTAGAGATCGGTATCGCGATGGCCATAACGCTACAAAATCAAAAAAATGCGTTAGAAACGGCCGAAAAAACCAAGAAATTCGCAAACGATATGATTTTAGCCAACGCGCAAAGACTAAACACGCAAGCAAGCGAAATCTACAAAATGTCGGGCGATGCGACGCTGGATATAGAGACGTTAAAGCAAGCTTTTAGCCAGATAGAAGAGGCCATTGGCAAGATAAATACATTTAAAGCACAGGCCGTAGAAAAAATCAAAACCGAAGTAACGGCGCTAAAAGAGGTAACGGCAAAGCTCGAAAATAAAATCCAAGAGTCGCAAAAAGCACAAGAATTTAAAACTTCTTTTTCCATGGACTTGTGAGACTTAGATGATTGATCCTAACGTAAAGAAAAAACGAGAATTTACGATCTATCTTACCGTCTTGATCGTAATTTTGCCCTTTGTTTTTCTATACCTAAAATATGCAGACAAGGAGCCTGAAAACTTAGCGCAAAATTTCACCGTCGCTCGCCCGCAGACGCCGGTGCAAAAGGCTCAAATTTCACAAAATAGAGACAAATCGGCATATAAAGGCGACGTAACTATATATAAAAAAGATATTATAAATAACTCCGTTCAAATTCCGTTTGAAGTACGCGATATGATAATATCTCGCGACAAAAAGAAACTCTATACTATCGGGCACGATAGAGACGGCATAAGTGTGATAGATATATCAAATTTAAACCATATAAAGCTACTTGGACTTTTTTATTTTCCGGAGGCCAAATATAGCGTAGAAAGTATCCAGGCAGTTGAGTCAAACGACGGTAAGAGTCTGTACGTAGCAAGTCCGAATTTAGGCATTTTGCGTCTTGATGTTACGGATCCTAAAAATGTAAACATAGCAACCAAGTTTGAAGCCAAAGGTTATCATAAAATAAAATTAAGCGATGACAACAAGTTAGCCTACATAAAATCCATAGACGGTATGTGCATCCTAGATATTTCATCAGACGATATTAAAAAGATAGGCGAATTTATAAGCATAGAAAGTTTTAATAATATAGAAAACGGCGATATAGCGATTTACTCTAAAAAATATATTTTAATGTCCGATTTCGCAGGGTTTCACACGCTCGACGTGAGTGACCCGAAAAATATAAAAGAGGTCTATAAGAAAGAAGACTTTAAACCAGTTATACATTTGAGTATTTCCCCGGATAGAAAATATCTTTACTCAAATGAACTTCACAATTTTAAAATATACGACATCGAAAATATTCGAAAAATAAAATTTTTAAAAAACTACATGGTTGATAACAGAATTTATGATTTTGTTATTAACAAAGAGGGAGATTCGGCATATATAGCCCGAAGTAGAGATAGTTTACAAGACAACATCTTGCGCAGCATAGACATCTTAGATATTTCGGATAATTTTGAGCCCGAGCGCCTAAGAAGCTACTATATGCCCG
This sequence comes from Campylobacter sp., assembly GCA_042645325.1. Classification (GTDB taxonomy): domain Bacteria; phylum Campylobacterota; class Campylobacteria; order Campylobacterales; family Campylobacteraceae; genus Campylobacter_A. The sequence goes on from JBHRQF010000083.1 coordinate 2,484, forward strand.
AAGCAAAGAAAACAAATTTAGCCCTGCATCCCGACGAGCGCCATATGATAATATCTTTTGCCTACGATGGGATTGTAGGCGTGATTCGAAACGATGCTCAACCGGCATCAAAAGAAGCGATAAGAACGCAGATAGATATAAAAGAATTAGAGGATTCAAGCAAAAATATAGATAAATCAAAGCCTGTTTGGGATCTGCCATTTTCGCAAAACGGCTTTGGCAACGTTAGCATGATAGAAGCCACGGACGACGGATATATACTGGCTGGAGAATACGACAGCGCCAGAGAACCGGATCTTTTTATGAAAGTAGATAAAAGCGGGAGAGAAATTTGGAGAAAAATGCTCGATAAAAGCTATGGCGGAATAGCAAATCTAATAGCAGCCCAGATGGAAACCTACTACATAATAGGAAACGAAGAAATAACCTACGCAGTGGATATGAATACACATAAAATCATAAACAAATTTTCTCACACTTTAAAACAAGTGACGCCGTTAGATAACGACGAATTTATAGCGTGCGACTATAAAAATACCTTATATAGAATGGATAAAAACGAAAAAGTAATCTGGAAGAAAAAATTTGACGTTTCGCATTTGCCTGATACTTTTTATCACGAGTATAGATACAACGGCCCCGATAAACCAACCGATGTAAAAACTATAAAAGCACCCAAAGACGGGCTTATAAAGATACTAAAAACTAGCGATGGAAATTTTATCTTAGTGGTAGAAGGCTTTGATATTTATAAATTTAATTCTGACGGAAAGCTTATATTTGAAACCAAAATGGAAGCGAATGGATATTTTAAAGATATGATCGAAGGAGACGACGGCTCGCTCTTGATATTGCTTGCTTCTAAAGACAAAGAAGGAACAGATACTGCCGATATCATAAAGCTAAATAGCCGCGGCGAACTCATAAAAAAATCGACTATTTATAAAAGCAAAGATTCCTTTTTTGCTCCATCTATAGCCAAATACAAAGATGGCAAATACATACTTGGCGTATTGTTGGCACACAAACGGTTATTGCTCATTGAATTCGACGGCGAAAACAATATCTCAGATCAAAAATATGTAGAAAATTTTGGAAAGTATATGGAATTCCATAAACTAATAAATATACCGGACAGAGGAGTGTTGGCCACCGGAAAAAGAGACTACATCAAAGAAAGACCTCCGCAATACGTAAATGGAGAACTTAAGAAGTTTTCAGATTTTAATATGGAAGAAGCTTATATGCTGATGATAAATTTCTACCAAAAAATAAGCGAGCAAAATTTAAACTTCACAGACGGAGAGTAGGCGCTAAATTTAACAGTCAAATTTGAGCTACAAGAATGACGCATTTTTACAAAGAAAAGGCTGCAAATTTGACCTAAATTTAAACTAAAACAAGTAGATCCGAATTTGTTATTTTTATTTGCGTCGGCCCAGCTTAAACGCGCACCGGGTCAAATTTATTGGAGCCACATTAAATTTGGAGCCATTACGGCAATGACAAACAAATTTGAGCTTAACTAAAAAGCGCCTAGCAAATTTGGCTCAAACATTCCGGCGCCAAATTTAGCCCATATGCGCCGATTTATCGCGCTGCAAAAGCGCGCTAACCGTTAAATTCTGCCGTGCAAGTGCTCAAATTTAAACCAAAAGCATCTAAATTCGCGACTAGCTCGCAGTTTTCGCAGTAGCAACCCCACTCACTCAAACACCCTATAATGCGCCTCGTCGGCAAACTCCAGCATCTCCTTATCTCCCCTGCTGTCGCCGTATGCGATCACGCGCTCAAAGGCGTCCGTGTCGTACGCCTCGCGCACGCGGCGCACCTTTTCCGCGCCGTAGCAGTTGGCGCCGTCGATCTCGCCCGTTATCACGCCGCCCTTTTTCTTGATGCGAGTGCCCAGCAGCTCGAGCCCCTGCGCCCTGCACCACGGAGCCAGCCAGTCCTCGAGCGACGCCGTCACGATCACGACCTTATCGCCGTTTGCTTTATACTCGGCGATCTTTGCCATCGCGGAAAATTTCACGATATCCTCGATGTGCGTGTTTGAGTATTTTTTGCAAATTTGAGCGAATTTATCCGCGCTCATCCCCGCGAAAAAATACGTCATCAGCCGCCTACGAGCGTAGTTGTTGCTGCAAATTTTTAGCTTATAACCGATCAAAACGGGCGAAAGCCAAAAAATCCCCTTAAAAAATTTCTTAAATCCCACGACGTAGGCGATAAACTCCAGCAGCGAGTCGTCGCGCGTGATCGTCCCGTCAAAGTCGAATAAAACCAGATTCATCTTCGTCTCAAATTTTAAATTTGCGCGATTATACCGCGCTAGCGTTAAGGGACGGCAAATTTAGCCAGGTTTTGCCGCGCAAATTTGCTTTCTCTTTCGCGCTCTAAATTTAGCGCCCAAATTTTCTATCAAGGCTCTTTAACACGTATTTTATGAGCTCTAGTCCCTTTGAGCGGTGAGAGATTTTTAGCTTTGTAGTGTCGTCTAGCTCGCCAAGCGTACGCGTAAAGCCTTTGGGGATAAAAAGACTATCGTAGCCAAAGCCGTTGCTGCCGCGCTCCTGGGAAATCGCAGTTCCGTGCATAAAGCCGTGCGCCGTAAAGTCGCCCAAATTTGAGCTAACCGCGATACAAGCGGTATAAAAAGCGGGCGAGCTAGTCAAATTTAGCGCCTTTAGCTCAGCTATCAGCTTTGCGCGGTTGCTAGCATCGGTTGCGTTTTTGCCTATTATCTGCCCGTACTCGTTCATATCGCTAAATCTCGCGGAGTAAATCCCGGGCCTGCCGCCAAGAGCCTCGACGCTGATGCCGCTATCGTCGCTTAGCGCGATAAACTCGTCCGACAAATTTAGCTTGCGCAGTTTAGCATGCACCGCGCGAGCTTTGATTAGCGCATTTGCGGCGAAAGTCGCGCCGTCCTCGACGATCTCAAACGGCTCGCAAATTTCGCGCAGTGCGTAAATTTCGTAATCTTTTAAAAAATCTTTTATTTCGCGCACTTTATCGGAGTTGGATGTTGCTAAAACTATTTTCAAATTTTTCCTTTTTCTAGCTTGTCTTTTTGGTTCTTTTTACATAGCTTGCTAAAATTTTGCTCGGCAGGCTACGTGCCTAGCCTACGCAAAATTTCATCTACGCAACCGTAAAAATAATCCAAAAAATACTTCGCTATGCTATTTTTTAATCCGCGCATTTTATCAAAGTTCGGCTTTAATTTACGCACTTTACAAACTCGTTTTCTAACTAGAAAATACCGTTATATAAAAATATTTTGTGATATAATTTTATATGATACTTTTTTGTAGGAGTTTTTTATGAATAAAATTTTATTGTGGATTTGTGCCGCATTAATGGTCGGTTGTTTTGGAGGACCCAAACCATTAGCGGACGGGGAAAGTCGAGTATATCATGCAGATAATCACTATAAAAGTTTTGAAGAGCCAGTAGAAATAAAGACATATGTTTTAAATGCTCCACAGCAAACTTATGTTGGAGAAGCGTTTGTCAGTATAAAAAAGATTTTAAATAGGGTAGAGGCATACGATGTCTTTAAAGCAGATAAAAATTTTGAAGTTGATTGGGTAATAAAAACCCATTTTGTTACCGATGATATATTTACGGTTCAAGGAAAGTATTTTGTCGATAACGAAGAATACTTGGTAATCTCTAATAATAAATTAAACAAGTATTATCAGTTATTGCTTGACAAAAACCTAAACGCTAAGGGAGTTTTAAGATACACACGCTCGCTAAATGCTTTAGATCCACTATATATAATTGATAAGGATATTAAATTTTCTCCTAAAGATATAAAATTTAAAAAAGAAACCTTTAGAAAAGAAGAAAAAATCAAAGATGGAATGCGTTACGAGCTTATATATACAGGATGCATAG
>JBHRQF010000084.1:0-6347 GCA_042645325.1 Campylobacter sp.
GTTTTAAAATAAGATGGCCTTTGCAAAAGTCATAGACGTGATTGTAGAGCAATATACCAAGGCTAGCGATAAGGATACTTATTGTACAAGGGCTTGAAAAATCAAATTAAAATTTATATTGATATAAAGATTTTACATATAATTTACATTGATTATTTAAGATTCCATCAAATTTATTTCAAAAAGGGAGAAAAAATGGATACTTCGAGGCGAAATTTCTTAAAAGCATCCACCGCCACGGGCTTGCTTGCGATGACTTACGCGCCCGGTACTTTAGGCGCAGTCGGCGCCAAAGCGCTAGAAGGCGGCGATAAGACCGTTTATAGTTTTTGCGAGATGTGCTCTTCTCGCTGTCCTATCGAGGCCAAGGTCGTAGACGGCAAAACCGTCTTCATCCAAGGCAACGGCAAAGTAGGCGGCACGGCGACTTCCGTGTGTGCAAGGGGCGGCAGCGGGCATAACCAGCTCTACGATCCGCAGCGCATCGTAAAACCCCTCATCAGAGTAGGCGAGCGCGGCGAAAACAAATGGCGCGAGGCAAGCTGGGATGAGGCGCTTGATCTTGTGGCTAAGAAAATGCTAGAAATCAAGGAAAAATACGGTCCCGAGAGCTTTGTGTTTACGGCAAAATCAAGCCAAACGCACAAGCTAATGACGACCTTTGCCAGCGCATACGGCTCGCCTAATTGCTTCTCGCACCTATCCTGTTGTCCCGTGACGTATCAGATGGTTTGTACGCATATGTACGGAGATGCGAAGCTAAAAAGGGACTTCGGCAACGCAAAATACGTCGTAAATTTCGGGCACAATCTCTTTGAAGGCATCGTCATCGCTGACGCTAAAAAGCTGGCTAAGATGGCTGCGAAAGAAGATACGAAGCTGCTGGTTTTAGATCCACGCTTTAGCGTCGTAGCCTCAAAAGCCGACGAGTGGCTACCGGTAAAACCGGGAACCGATCTGGCCTTTGTTTTAGCCCTCATCCATACTTGGATAAAAAACGACACCTACGATAAAGAATTTATAGAAAAATTTACGATAGGCTTTGATAAAGTCGTAGAAGCGACCAAAGATACGACGCCGCAGTGGCAAGAAAAAATCACGGGAATACCTGCAAAAACGGTTGAGCGCATCGCGGGCGAAATCTGGAAAGCCGCACCTAAAGTCATCATCGACTTCGGTCACAACACGACTACCACTAGAGCCGAATACATCCGCACTAGAGCCATAATGACGGCAAACGCGATGATGGGTAACTGGGAGAAAAAGGGCGGAATTTTCGGCGGCAAGAACGCTAAATTTTACAACAAGCTAGTAGGCGAGGAGCTAATCCCCGAGATCACGAACCCGGACGCCACGATAAAAGTACCAAAAACTCCTAGGATAGACGGCGCCGGCGAGGATGGGGTAAATAAATTCGTCGGCAGGAGTCACGGCGTTTTGATGCAAATTCCGCAAGCTATACTAAGCGAAAAGCCTTATCCCGTAAAAGGCTGGTTTAGCATAAGATTTAATCACCCCATAAACGTCGCAGGTACGCAAACTACCATAGAAAGCCTTAAAAAGCTTGACTTTATCGTTTGCTCGGATATTTATATGAGCGATTTTGCGATATGGGCGGACGTGATACTGCCTGAGAGCACCTATCTGGAGCGCGACGAAGGTATCGAGGATAAATCAGGACTAAAACCAGCGTATATGATAAGAAATAAGGTCGTAGATCCTATCGGCGACACCAAAAACGGCTACGATATCTTTAGGGAGTTAGCCCGCAGGATGAAAATAGACGAGCTATATACTTCAAATACGATGGACGAGTGGCGAATGCGGCAGGTAAAGGGAAACGCCGAGCTTTTGGCAAAGCTGGTTAAAGACGGCTACGTCACGTGGAAGGTGCTGGGGATTTTGTTTAGAGAAAAAGATAGCGTAAAAGAATTTACTAAAAAATTTCCTAGCGCGGCGCAGTTTGTCGGCGACGACGGGCTGATGGAATCGCAGGTCAAATTTAAAACCGATAGCGGCAAAATAGAGCTTTTTAGCGAAAAAGTGGAAAAGCAGTTTCCCGGATACGGCTGCTTAAACGCCGAGGGCATGGACGTATTTTTCGGCGAGGAGCTTTGTCTAATGAGCGGCAAAACGCCGATACACACCAACGGCCACACGCAAAACGTCGAATTTTTAAACGACCTGATGAGTAGCGCGCCCGTTTGGATACATCCTAATACCGCGAAAAAATACGGGCTAAAAGACGGCGATAAGATAACCCTTCAAAGCAAAACCGCGAAGGAAAAGGCAAACGTGATGCTGACTGAAGGCATCAGAGAAGATACGCTTTTTGTCTATCACGGCTTTGGGCACGAAAGCGCGGGACTAAAGCGCACGAACGGCGTAGGAACGAATCAAAGCAAGCTGCTAGATCCTACCGTGATCGGTCCCGTCGCCTCCACGATGGTGCGAAACGTCGGCGTCAAGATAATAAAAGCGTAAAGGAAAAAAGATGAAAAAAGCGTATAGAATGATACATGACGAAAACCTCTGCATAGGCTGTCAGGCTTGCTCGGTGGCTTGCAGGAGCGAAAACGAAGTGCCTAGAGGTGTTTTTAGACTTCAAGTCCATTCGCAGATAAAGGGCAAATTTCCAAATTTAAAAACCGACTTTAGCAGACACAGTTGCGCGATGTGCGAGGACGCTCCGTGCGTGGCGGTTTGCCCTACGGGAGCTAGCTTTCAGACGGCAGAGGGTATCGTGCTGCTAGATCACTCTACCTGCGTATCTTGCAAATACTGCATCCTAGCCTGTCCTTACGACGCTCGCTACGTCGAGCCAAAAACCGGCGAGATAGGCAAATGTACGTTTTGCTTTGAAACTAGAGTGAGCATTGGCGAGCAGCCTGCGTGCGTGACCGTTTGTCCGACCGATGCTTTGGCATTCGGCGACATAAACGATCCAAACAGCGAAGTAAGTAAAATTTTAAAGAATAAAGTTCACTACTATCCTAAAGCCGAGCTTAAAACCAAACCGAAGCTTGCTATGATAGCTAACCGCAAAGGAGGAAGCCATGAATAATATGTGGGGAAGCGTAGCGCAATATAATGAAATTTACTGGCCGTGGCCGATAGCGGTTTATCTATTTTTGGCGGGTTTGTCCGCAGGCGCGATGATGGTTGCATTGCTTGTTAAGTGGAACTACCACAAAAAACAAGACGGCAGCATCTGGGATGCGATGGTAAAAGCAGGCGCTCTAGTGGCTCCTATAACGATCACTGTGGGCCTTGCGCTTTTGGTGCTTGACCTTGGCAAGCCGCTTAGCTTTTACTGGATTTTGATTAAGTACAACTTTGGTTCGGTTATGTCTATCGGCGTTGCATTATTGCTGCTTTATACGCCGCTGGCTTATCTTTTTGCGGTAATTATTTTCGAAGAAGAGATAGAAAAGTATAAAATTCTAGCGATTTTACGTCCTATTTCTAGACTGATTCGCTCTTTCGCGCCTCTTTCAAAGATAGTCGAGATGGCGCTTTTCGGTCTTGCGATCGGCGTGGGTATATATACGGGCTTTTTGCTTAGCGCGATTACGAAGCTTCCGCTTTGGAATACGCCTATTTTACCGATTTTGTTCCTAACATCAGGCTTTAGCTCAGGCGTAGCGACAAACATCTTGGTCGGACTTTTGTGCTTCAAACACCTTCTTAACGAAGATAATGTGAAGTATCTTTTGGTTATGGACTTGCGCGCCGTACTTTTTGAGATACCGCTTATCGCGATACTATTTTTGGGGCTATATTTCGAGGGTGGAGCTAGCGCGGTTGCCGCAAAACAAGCTCTAAGCACGGGACAATACGCGCTGATCTTTTGGATAGGCGTCGTGGGTATCGGACTTTTAACGCCTATCACCATAGCGCTAACGGCTCTAAAAAATCACGCTTATAGAGTGGGCTACATCGTAGCAAACTCTCTTGTAGTTATCTGCGGCGTCGTGATGCTAAGATACTATATCGTTTATGCAGGTCAGGTTTTCACGGGTGCGTGAAATTTAGGTTAAATTTGACCATATTAGGCTCGGCAAACTCGCCGAGCCTTTTTAAGATTTTAAGAGACTTGTCAATAGTTGTTTTTGATAATGCGGTTTTGCGGGATTTTAGAAGCTCGATTATATCGAGGTTTTGTCAATGAAAAATATTTTTATTTTTACGTGTTTTTTGGGTTAGCATTGTCTTTCAAAGTGTGGCGTGTCTGTAAAGTTTTTGAAATTTCCGCCCCATTTGTTGCTTTCGTCTAGGCTTTCCCAATAGTCGCCAATGCTTTGAAGCTGTGGTTTTGACTGTAGCCACTCGCCGTTTTTAAATATATGCAAATCGGCGGCACAACGTTTTAAATGCATTGAGTTATAGGTTTTAGATTTGCCCTCTTTGATATATAAGGCTTGCTGCGCTTGCGTGCGCTCGACTTCACCTACCCTTACGGTGTAACCGTTGTCAATTAGATAGTTTAGCAAATTTGCTAAGTCTTGCGTAAATTTCTCTTGATTTTGTCCTAGCGTCATTTGTGTAGCCTTATGCTTTGATTGAGGAATAAATCGTAAATCTTGTCGATTTTCTTTTCAAGATTTGATATATCCTCGCTGAATGATTTTTCAAATAAAGATAACTTTTGATTAAAGGCGTTAAGCCTTTGAGAGATTATCCAATTTATGATTGTAAAGAATAGAGCCGTTATAGTTATTAACGGCTCAATGTATTCCACTATGAAACTTGCTTGCATTTCTTACGCGATAGTTACGTGTTGCATATTTATAACGAAAACTTCCTCAAACTTAACGCCGTTAAAAGTCTTATTTAAAAGCGCAGTGCGGATCTCGTCTTCAGTTTTGCTATAATCTGCATAAAACTGGAACGTATGTTTGCCTTTAGTAGTGGCAGATTTGCCCGTAACGGTTACGTCCCAAAGGTCAGTTACGACGTCGTTGCCCGAAGTGCTTTCAACTTCATAAACGACAAATTTTCCGTCCAAATTATTCTCCGCAAACGTCTTTGCCGTTGCTCCATCCGCAGGAACGGCAAAGCCAAACGTGCGATTTCCTAAAGTATTTCTAATTAATGATTTAGCCATTTTTCTTACCCCTTTCTTACGCGTCAAATTTTAGTTTTGCGTATTCGCATTTTGTGGTTAGAACGTAGTCACAGTCAAACTTACCGACAACGTCTGCGCTCAAATCCTTAAAGGTTTTAGCGGCTTTAACGTGCGGAACGCTAAAAATAGTTGATAGCCTACCCGTAGCGTCTTTTTTGCCGACGACTATACTCTTTTTGTTTAGGGGGCTAGGAATTGCGGCGACAGCCGTGCCACCCTCGCCAACATTTTTAAATTTTTCTACTTTTCCAGCCATAAGACCAACTAACGCCGTAGTATCGCCGTCAGTCGCACCAATAGCCGAAACAGTTAAAGGACGTAAGCCTTTAATGGTTTGTTTTAGCATTTTCTTTACTCCTTGAGTTTTAATTTTTGCGTTATGCTGCATAAACGATAGAATGGTAACAAAAAGCGTTAATAATTGCTGTATTACTCGCAAAAATACCCAATAATACGAGTTTTATTAATAATAGCCAGCAAGTCTAAAAAGTCCAAGATATACGCTAGCACGAGCCAAAGCGACACCGCTCAGCTGTGTAATCCACGAAAAACTAAATTTGACGGAATACAAACAACGAACGAAAAGGCTAAAGTCGCTTTGCGGGTAGCTCGTGCAAGCGGCATCTAGGGGAAAAGGATGTTTGGGTTTGGAGATCAAAAAAAGCTAAAAGGGAAGATAGGAAGCAACGGAGAGAGGATCGCCAAGCTCCGACGGCGCAGAGCGCCTGAAGCTTGGCGGGGAAAGAAAGTCAAGCAAGAAAACTAAGGGAATAAGGGTTAAATTTAGAAGCTCATTGCATAAACAAAGAACACGTAACGCTATCAACCTTAAGCCCGCCAACCTCTAAATAAGTTTTGCAGAGCTGGGCGAGCTTGTCCTCGTCCATTGTCTTTTTTACGTTATGGACTAAAACCTGCTTTTTACGGCGGTTAGAGTTTGAACAAAAAGCTTTATATTGCTTGAAATAGTTAAAATCATCGATCGGCGGCGTAGTTGAATCGTCCTCGAAATGAACTTCATAAATACATTTAATCTTTGCAGTTGAAGCCGCAGTTAAAAACGCTTGCAAACTAGCCAAATTTTTAGCTTCAAGCGTGCTAGTTATTACGCGATTTCCTTGCTGCTGAGTAATTTTATAAATTGGCATTATAAATCCTTTGGAATATAAAAGAATGGAACGGAGTCGGTTTTTCTAAAATAAGGACGAACCGACAAAGC
>JBHRQF010000085.1:0-6246 GCA_042645325.1 Campylobacter sp.
GTAGTGCTGCTTGGGGCTATATTTTTCTTTGCGCCCAAATTTAGCGCTTTTGATGAGGAAATGGGTGGCGAGACGATCAGAAAACTCGGCTCTTTTACTCGCGCAGCCTTTATAGTTTGCGCATTTATAATCGCCTCAAACGTGTTTCAAGCTTTTGTTAGCACGGGCATCCCGCCTTATTACGGGCAGGGCGATCCGGTGCGCTTTACGCTTGATCCGAAATATATTATTTGGGACGATAGCGGCTACAAAAACCACTGGAAAAAAGTATCGTTTTTGGGCAAAAGAGACGTCGCGGCGCCTGATTACGCCTTTGCTCCGGCCGGCGAGAAGCTGGGAGTGAAATTTGACAACGATCCAAACAACGCTCCGCTAAAGGCCGACGAGAACCTAAATATCGCGTCTAAAAAAGAGATCGATTTTACTAAGCCTATAAATTCTCTCGATTTTATAAACGGAGAATTCGTCGCTAGCTCGAAATGGGAAGTCTTTTTCATGGATGAAAATTTCAAGGTCGCGAGCGATTTTGAGATCGATCCGTACTTTTCGGCGACGGTCGATCCGATCATCGGCGTGATACCGTTTATGGGCGATAAATACATGCTCATGGGCTCAAACAAGACGCTTTTGAGATTTGCAAAAAATCCTAACGCGGACGAGGCGCTTCAATACGCCGATTTTATGCGCGGTAATGATAAATTTGAAGGTCAAGGCAAAGGACTTGGACGCGGCAGGATCGATACCGTCAGAGCTAAATTTAACCACGTAGCAAGCATCGCTACCGATGGGACGTATTTTTATCTAGCCACCGTGCCGAACAACAAAGACGCGCAGAAGTTCGTCATATCTAAAATTTTACTGAGCGACCGTACGCTTTCGGGCGAATTTACGCCAAAAGCCGTGCTCAAAGAGGGCAAGAGTCTGGGCGATCTTTACGTCACGTCGATGGCTTACAAAGACGGCTTGCTCTATGCGCTTAGCAAAAATCACAACGTTATCGCGATCATCGATCCAAAAACCGAGGAGATCGTAAAGACGCTTGCTTATCCGAGCGAGATAACAAACGCTAGAAGCATATTCTTTAAAGACGGCGCGATGAATATTTTATCCTATCAGGATGGCAAAAATACGCTTTATCAGCTAAACTAAATTTGGCTGTAAAGTTAAGCGTTTCGGAGCGATTTTTACGATGGATCGCTCCGTCGCCGTTACAGCGTCTGTGCTTAAATTTTTAGCGCAAAATCCTAGCGTTAGGCGTTAAATTTATCAAATTTCCGCCATTTCTCGCCAAAACTCAAGCGCCATATCATCGTCTGCTTGGACGAATTTGGCGATTTCTTCCTCGCAAGGCACGGCGTTTTTGCTTAGTCGCGCGATATCGATACTAGCAAGCGCTCTAAAAAATCTCTCAAAATCGCCCGCAACGCGCCTGCCGCAAAGCCCTTCGTCTCCAAGTAGCCACGCATAAATCGCGCCGTCCGCGCAATCAAGCAAAAATATCCACGGATCGCCCACGGCAAAAACTATCAAATTTGCAGGATGCGACTCGCCTGGCCACCATTTGCCGCCGTATTCGTCGGTGCTGTTTAGCCGCACTAGCTCGCTAGCGTAGTCGCCGCCGGCGCCAAATCGTACGTTGCAAACTTCAAATTCGCCGAAGTCAAATTTGCAAACCAGGCGCAAAAACGCAGGCGGAAATTTGACGCCGAGAGTTTCTTGCGCTTTTTCTAGCACCCGCATAGACGCGCTAGAGTCGCATTGCGGCGACAGCCTAATGCCCGTTATGCCCTCTTGCTTTAGAGGCAGGTAGATCTCGTCTAGCTCGCGAGCGATTTGGTCTAGCTCTAAAAACATGTCTTTGTCCGTATCTAGTTTATCTGAGATTTTTTGTTTCGGTTTTTATGATTTCGCCGTTTTCGTCGTAAAATTTCGTAGTCGCCGCGCCCGCTTTTGCGTCGGTTACGACCTCTTTTACGAGCTCGCCTTTTTCGTTAAATTCCTTTTGTATTTTAACCGCTTCGTTTAGCGGCTTGCCGAGCGATAGGCGCTGGTCTATCACGCTTTTTAGCTTGCCGCTCGGGTAGAAAAACTCAAAAAGCAGCGGATCGCCGCCTAGCTGGTATGTGCGGCTATTTAGGCGTCCGCTGTCGCCTTATTTTTCAAAAGTCGTTTCCTTTTTGCCGGTTCGGACGCTAATAAATTCCTTATATGACGGCTTGCCGTCTTTGCGGTACCCTGTTATGTTGTTTTTGACGAAAAAGCCTAAATTTGCATCAAAACGCTTGGTTTTTCGGTACAGTTTTAGCACCTCGCCCGCGTCAAAATCCTCCAGTAGCTCCTTTTCTAGTCCGCCCCACAGGCATCTCCCGGCCGTGAATGCAGGCATGTCTCGGTTCTCTTTTGAGTAGACCTCTAGTAGCACCCAGCGCTCGTTGTTGCGGACGACGAACGAGATTTTTAGCTTTGTGGAGGGGTTGTCCGGGATCTTGCGCTTGTACTTCTCGTCCGCTTCGTCGATGACGTAGCGATCCAGCTGCGCGCCGCTCGCGTCTAGCTCGACGAGGTAGAGTCTGCTGTGTATTTTGCCGTTTGCGTCCTTTTCGCCGTTGCGCAGGTCGTACTTAAAAATATCTCATAAGTTGCGATTTGTTTGTCGTTTTGCTGCTGGGGCGCGTATTTGCCGCCCGCTTGCAGCGAGGTCGCGCAGGTTAAAACGATAAAAAACCTAAATAAATTTTTCATCTATCTCCTTAGGTTTTGCGCTTTCGTATATTTGCCCGATCGTCAAATTTACCGCGCTCGTTTGTTTGGGTAAATTTGACTTATCGCTTTTAGCTGCTTGCCGCGATTTTTACCTTGTCGGCGCCGCCTGAGCGCGCTAGCCTTTTACTTCAAAATCGCAAAGCCGATGCCGACTTTATCGGTGTGGCGGTTGTAGTCGATGAGGCTCTCGCCGTATCCCGTGAAGTACTTCACGTAGCCGTATACGCCGCTCTTACCAAACGGAAACAGCCACCCAAGCTCGCCCGCGCCGCGGTTTGTTTTATCAAAATGCAGGTTGTTGCGCACCATAGCCGTAAAGATATGGCCGCGGTAAGGCAGAGCGAAATTTATATCCATATTGCCGATGTATTTTTCGATGTCGGGATTGTCGTCGCTGCCTTTGCTTTCCGGTATGCGCGCCCACGCTCGCGGGATCACGACTAGGTTACCGGCGTAAAGTTTAGCCTCGAGATATACGCGGTTCCATGAGCGCGACTTCTCGCCGCCTTGGCCGTTACTCTCGTGCAAAAGTCCCGCGCGTAGGTAATCAAGGCTCGGTAGCGCCTCAAATCTCATCGGCACGGTTATGAAAATCTCGGGGCGATAGTTGGTCTCGCGAAACGGCGTAGAGCTCTTAGCCGTCTGCCACCACGAGCTTTGCGAGTAGCCCGCCGAGATCGTTTCGTTCATATCAAATACGTCGTAAAACAGCGGCTTTTGCAAGCTGATTTGAAAAGCGGTCTCAAATCGGCGTCTACCTTCAACGTCGTTAAATGCGTATGTAGCCGGCAGGAGGTAGTTTAGGTGGTGCATTTTTAAGCCCAAAATTTCATCCACGTCGTATGCCTCGCCGCTTTCAAATTTCGCTTTCGGGCGCTCTTTGGAGGCGATCTTTTGCTCCTCTACGGGCGCGTCCGCTACGCTATCTGAGGGCGCGATCACGGAGCGCTCCATCGCGGCAGTTTCGCCGTCCTCGTCCGTAAATATTGCCTTTTTAGCCGCTAGCTTATAAAGCTGAAGGGCTCTTGTTTTGTCGCCTTCATATTCGAGCTTTGCGGCGGCTTCGTATAGTCGTTTGGCTTCGTCTTTAGCGGTCGGCTCGCTTAAATTTTCAGCTGGATTTTCTGGCTGCGGGGCTAAATTTTGCTTCGCCGTTTCCGCCTGGGCGGCTAGGGCTAAATTTAACAAAATCGCCAGTAAAACGATAATTTTTTTCATATTTTTCCTTCTTTTAAGGCTTGTTCGTAGTCTGCCTGGTAGTTGATGTTAAAAAACTCGTCTTCGCGCGCGAATTTTACGATCTTGCAGCGGCAGCGGTCGCGCAAAAGCCCGATCTTGTGCTCGCCCGCGGCAAAAAGCTCGCCCGCGGCGTTTGCTAAATCCCCGCTAAAAAACCCGCAAAGCGAGTGCGTATGCGACTCGTCCGCAGCGATGACCATATCGTATTCGCCGGTAAATTTATATAGTTCGCGCACGCACTCTTCGCTAACAAAGGGCATGTCGGCCGGGACGATAAAGACGCTTTCGTTTGGGAAATTTCTAAGAATGCTGTAAAGCGCTAGCATCGGAGAAAAGGCTGGCTCGCTCAAATTTGACGTATCTTGCGAGCAAATTTGAGCTGAGTTTGCCTCTGTGCCATCTTTGTCGCTCGCCTCGGTCAAATTTGACCGCGAGAATTCTTTCGGACTGGCGTCTTTGATGAGCGGTAGGGGCGGGTCGAATTTGTCAAATTTAGAGCTAACGAATACGCGATCGAAAATCCGCCCGAATTTATGCGCTCCGTAGTGCGTGAGCGTCGCAAATCCGCCAAAAGGCAGCAGCGTTTTATCGCGGCCCATTCGCGAGCTTTTGCCGCCGGCAAGGATAACGCATGTTTTCATTTTTTTCCTTAAATTTAAGTGCGGTATAATAGCATAAATTTGTTTTAAGCGAGCGGTTAAACTCGCCCAGACTAATTAAAATTATTTATCGCCGATGATTTTTCTAACCGCTAAAGCCGCTAAATTTAGCCCAAAACACGCCGTTACGCCCATGAAGCTGCCCAGTTTCACGCATCTTGGCAACTCGGTCGAAAACACGACGTCAAATTTGCCTTTAAAGCCTGCTTTTTTAAGCTCGGTGCGTATTTTTTTAGCAAACGGATCGTTGCAGGTTTGCCAGACGGAGGCGACCTTGATCTGCGTCGGATCGATGCGTTTTGCGCCGCCCATCGAGCTGATAAGCTTTTCGTGCGTTTTTAGCGCGAGCGCGATCTTGGCGGGTACATCGTCGATAGCGTCGATCACGAGATCAAAGGACGAGAAATCAAAATTTGCGATAAACTCCGGCGTCATTAGCTCTTGCAGCGCCGTTACGCACTCGTATCTTGCGGCAAATTCTCCGACCTTAACGGCTCCGACCGCTTCGCTGTAAATTTGACGGTTTTGATTGGTTATATCAAAAATATCCTTGTCGATGACGGTGATTTTACCCACACCCGCGCGAGCTAGCGCATCCGCACAGACTCCGCCCACGCCGCCAACGCCGCAGATTAGGACGTTTGCGTTTTGAAGCTTTTTAAAATCATCGCCAAACAGCCAGCGAGACCTCGTAAATCGGTCGGTTTGATCCAAAATTTCCTCGCTCAAATTTGATCCTTTAGCGCGGTTTTTAGGCCCTGCAAGCTCGCGTGCGCGGTCATATCTAGCATGATCGGGGTGAGCGAGGCGAAACTCTCGCTAAGCACGCTGATATCGGACTCGCCGTTTTGCTCGTAGTCTAGGCTCGAGGCTTGTCCGAGCCAGTAATACTCGACACCGCGCGGGTTGCGGTGGAGCATGGCGTGCGTGGCGTAGCTGCGTCTGCCGGCGGGCACGATGCGGTAACCTTTAAATTCGCGGGCGGAGACGGCAGGGATATTTACGTTTAAAAACTGACGCGGCGGTAGGGATATTTCGCCCTCTAGTACGCGCGGAACGATAAATTTGACGGCTTGCTGCGCGAGCGAAAAACCGAGTTTTTCGATACTATCGTTTTTATAAAACTGCGAAAACGCGATGCTAGGTACGCCCTGCAAAACGCCCTCCATAGCCGCTCCGCACGTACCCGAGTAGGTGATGTCCTCGCCCACATTGGCGCCGTGGTTTATGCCGCTGATTACGAGGTCGGGTAGTTTTTTGTAAAGCGCATGAAGCGCGAGATAGACGCAGTCTGCGGGCGTGGCGTCGTCGAGTTTGTAAAAATCGTCGTCAAGCTTGATAAAGCGAAGAGGTCTAGTGAGCGTAAGAGAGTGCGCGCAGGCTGATTTTTCGGTACTCGGCGCTACGATCGTAACGCGAGTATCAGGTAGCTCTCTTAGCGCGCTAGCTAAAGCGTGCAGGCCGCTAGCCTCGAATCCGTCGTCGTTTGTGATTAAAATTTCTTTCAAATTTATTCCTTTTTATCACGATTAGCTCAAAATTGACGAGCCCATAACTTTCAAATTTTTAAAGAAATGATTTTAGC
>JBHRQF010000086.1:0-6197 GCA_042645325.1 Campylobacter sp.
TAAGATTCGTCGGAGTGGGCGGCCAGGGGGTGATATTAGCGGGCGAAATTTTAGCCGCGGCCAAGATCGAGGAGGGCGGATACGGCGTCAAGGCCTCGACCTACACCTCGCAGGTACGCGGCGGACCGACGAAGGTCGATATCATTTTGAGCGAGCGTGAGATATTTTATCCGTACGCAAACGAGGGCGAGATCGAGTTTATGCTAGCTACCGCGCAGGTTAGCTTCGAGCAGTTTAAAGACGGCGTGAGAGAGGGCGGCATCATCGTCGTGGAGCCAAATTTAGTTCGCGCTAGCGACGAGGATAAAAAACGGTGGAAGATCTACGAAATACCCATCATCTCCATCGCTAAAGACGAAGTGGGCAACGTAATAACCCAAAGCGTCGTCGCGCTCGCAGTCGCCGTGCAGATGAGCGGCTGTCTGGATACCGAGCTAGTTAAACGCGTAATGCTCTCAAAAGTGCCTAAAAAAGTCTACGCCGAGAACGAAAAAGCCTACGAGCTGGGACTTAAATACGCCAAAATTTGCATAGAAAACGGCAAATAAAAGCGTGATTTGAAATAAGATAGATTAAGTATCATTTCGTTATAATTCAGGTATTAATTTATTTGATTTTAAGGAGAACGAAATGAGCGTTGGTATTTTTTATACGACGACAAAGGGGCGCACAAAGAGCGCGTGCGAGTATCTAGCGGGCAAAATAGGAGCGCAGCTAATAGACGTAAAGGGCGCCGGGGCGGAGGATTTTGCTAAATTTGACATTATCATAGCAGCGGCGCCTAGCTACGGCGACGGCGAGTTGCAGTCTGACTGGGCGGAGAAGCTGCCGCTTTTAAAAGCCGGTAGTAAAGGCAAAAAAGCCGCCATCGTAGCCATCGGCAATCAAGCTAACCACCCGCAAACGCTTTTTAGCGGCGCGGTGGATTTTCTGCCGTATCTAAAAGATGCTCAAATTTTCGGTGCTAGCGACGTGGACGGATATAAATTTAACCACTCTGCATTTTTATTAAACGGCAAATTTATCGGCCTAGCACTTGACGTCAAGGGCGATGAAAACTACGCAAAACGCATCGACAAATGGGTTGAGCAAAATAAGTCTAATTTTTAATTTTCTACTTCCCGCCGCTTCGCTCGTTAAATTTGAGCGAGGCGGTTTTTTAATTGCCAAGTTAACGAGTTCATGTCAAATTTAGATAGCCGTTTTTTAGTAAAATTTGCTTACGATATCTCTAAATTTAAAAGCTCAAAAACTTGGTATTTTTATTCAAATTTCTGAGCTTAAAATACAAATTTTATTTTCCAAAAAGCTTCTTTATAGCGCCGAAAAAGCCGCCTGAGCCTTCGTTTTTATCGCTTTCTTTTTTCTTTTTGTCTAGCTTTATCGCTTCGCTTAGCTGCTGAGCCGCCGTATCGGCGTAGATAAATGCGCCTTCGGGGTCGCAATTAAAAAGATTTGAGTAGCACTCCGACTTGTTTAGATCAAGCGGGTTTGGCACGATGATGTCGGTAGCCTCAAGTAGTCCGTAGCCGTTTTCTACGCTAAATTTAACCGCGCTCAAAAACGCAGGCAAATTTTGCGCGTAAAAATCCTCCGTTTTTTGCTTGATATTTTCATCGGCGTTGTAGTCCTGCCAAAATTTAGCCAAATTTGATGCGCTTATAAATGCGCCAGACGAGTAGTTTCCGTCAAATTCGCCTGTAAATTTTGCTTTTATCTCGGGCGGTATAACGCCGCTTATGTCGCTTAGATACCGCTTAAATTCGCCGTGTTCCTCCGCCAAAAAACTAAATGCCGTGCCGCGCGTGTAGAAGTATTTTCTAAAAAATCCTTGCACGGTAGCAAGTATGTATCCATGACCTGTCGAAAAACTCTCGCCATCTTTGGTTTCAAGCGCGATTTTTAGGGTATCGATGTATTTTTGCGCGTAAAAATCCTCCATGCCGTACGCTTTTGCGAGCCTCTCTGCGACCGACCAGTCGCCCTCTTGCGTGCTTTTTAATGCGTCAAAATACCACTGCTTTATCTCGCTTTCGTTGATCGGATGATAGCTCACGTCGTAGCCCATTTTGGCTCCTTTTTAGGTAGATTTTTTCTAAATTTACAAAATGATTCGGCAGATTTACGCGTATAAAATCGACCCCAGACGAATCATATTCGAGCCGCATTTTATCGCCAGATCAAAGTCGCCACTCATACCCATCGAGCAAATTTGCGCACCCTTTGATTGCAGATTTTCATAAATTTTACGCGTCGTCTCAAAGCTTTTTTTCACGACTCGTTCGTCATCAACGTGCGCGCCGATACTCATCACGCCTACTGGTTTTAAAAATTTACACTCCTGCGCGATTTGTAAAAACGCATCCTGCGCGGCCTCGGGCGAGATACCTTGTTTGCTATCTTCATAGGCCGAGTTTATTTGCAGCAGGCATGGTAGCTCATAGTCAAGCCTCTTATCCACCGCAAGCGCGGCCTCTACGCTCTCGCAGCTTTGCCAAAGAGCGGGTTTGAGCGCTAACAGGTGGTTTATTTTGTTGCTTTGAAGTCGCCCGATGAAGTGCCACTCGATCGGCAAATTTGATAAAATTTCGCTCTTATTTTTGAGCTCTTGCACGCGGTTTTCGCCAAAGCTCGTTTGCCCCTGTTCAAAAAGCTGCAAAACTTCTTTAGTCGTTACGTTTTTGCTCACGGCGATTAGCTTTACCGCTTCGCCCGTGCGCGCGTTTTCGATACGTTCTAGAATTTGCGCGAGTTTCATTGTCCCGCTCCGCTTAGGCGCATCACGTCGTTAAAGGTCGCAAACGCCATCAGGCAGAGCAAAAACGCCCAGCCGCAGTAGGTGAGGCCGATATAGACTTTTTCGTTCATCTCGCGGCGGAAAATGAGCTCGTAAAGGTTGAAAAATATATGACCGCCGTCAAGCGCCGGGATAGGCAGTAGGTTTAGCACGCCTAAATTTACCGAGATGAGCGCGGCGATGATGAGTAGGGTCGAGACGCCGATGCCAGCGGCCTTTGAGGTGATGTCGGTGATCTGGATGATGCCGCCCATCTCTTTTAGCGGCACGACGCCTGCGACGAGCTTTTCAAGTCCCGTAAATATGAGCTTTGAGGCGTTTACGGTCTCAACGAGCGCAAATTTGAGCGAGCTAAAGCCGGTGTTTCGTATCGTTACGGCTTCGCCTGATGGCGAAATGCCGATGAGCGGTTTTTCTATCTTTTCGCCAAATATCGTTACGCTTTGCCCGATTTTAGGCGTCAAATTTATCGTTTTTATTTCGCCCGCGCGCTCGAGCGTGATCGCGGTGGAGGTTAAATTTACGTTTTTGCTTATCTCGTCCCACTCGCTGATTTTGATGCCGTTTATGTTTAAAATTTTATCGCCTTTTTGTAGTCCGGCACTTGCTGCGGCGGAGTTTTCTAGCACTTTGCCCACAGTCGGCGCTAGCCTCTCAACTCCGATATGTCCGAGCGCGATAAAGATAAAAAACGCCAAAGCGAAGTTAAAAAACGGCCCCGCAAAAAGGATAAAAATGCGTCCTAGCGGGCTAAGCCTCGTATAGCTGTCGGCATCCTCATTTTTTAGTCCCGGCTTGGCGTCCTCTTGTCCTTTTAGGCTCACGTAGCCGCCAAGGGGTATCGCGCCCACGGCGTACTCGGTGCCGCCGATGGTTTTTGAGTAGACGCTTTGCCCAAAGCCCACGCTAAATTTTAGTACGCCGACTTTTAGCATGCGAGCGGCGAGAAAGTGGCCAAGCTCATGGAAAAATATAAGAAACGAAATCACCAAAACCGTGATCAAAAAGTGCCACGAATACGCATAAATGCCGACGGCTAGTAGTGCCGCCACAAAGATAATGCTTTTCAAAATTTACCTTTAAATTTGATTTTACCGCTCGAGTTTATCGCTGAGTAAAACGGCGATAAATTTCGTGCTCGGGTTTGCGTCAAGCGCGATCTTTAGGCTCATCGTAAGCGGTACGGCTAAAAACATACCGCCGATGCCGAACAAAAATCCCCAAAAAAGTAGGCTCAAAAGTACTACAAGTGTGCTAATACCAAGGCCTTTGCCAAGAAATTTAGGCTCGATAAAGTTGCCGATTACGACATTTACGGCTAGATATAGCGCCGCAGTCCAAGCGCAAGCCGCCGCGTCGTTTAACAAAAGCGCCACCAAAAGCGCGGGAACGGCCGCGATGATGGAGCCGATCGTCGGGACAAAGTTTAGCACGAAAGCCAAAATTCCCCAAAGCGGCGCGTAAGGCACGCCGATGAAATTTAGCCCGATAAATATAAAAACGCCCGTCGCAAACGATGCCGCGAACTTGATCGCGAGATAGCGTTTGAGATTTGATATAAACGTATCTACGATCTGATTTGTTTGCGGATTTTTACTCGCAAAATACTCGACTTTTTGAGAAAATACCTGCACCTCAAAAAGCATAAAAGTAACGAGCAAAAAGACAAAAAAGCTCTTTGAGGCAAGCTCGGTGCCGCTCCTTAAAAATCCGCCCAGCACGGCAAAAAGTTTATTGATATCAAAGTCTGCTGGCGCGGCGACGCTGTTTGGGTCGATGAGGCCGCGGCTAGCTAGGATATGGTGATAGTGGTCGGCGAGGGCTTTAAATTTGCTCTGAAGCTCGGGCATATAGCTAACTAGCCCGTTGATCGTCTTTAGCACGGTGTTTGCGATAAAACCAAGCGATAAAAACACAACCGACGCAACTAGTACAAAGGCTAAAACGCGGGGAAATTTGAGCTTTTCTAGTGCATTTATCGCAGGCGTCGCCACGATAGCGATAAAAACCGCCATTAAAAATGGCAGAACTACGACGCTAGCGGCCTTTAGTCCGGCTGCTACCACGACGAAGCTCGCTAGATAGATTATGGCGTTTCCTGTTCTCAAATTTACGCCTTTTTGGCTTGATTTTTAACGTGCTTTACATAAGCGTTTACGTACTCAAAGCCCGAATACAGCGTCAGCGCGACGCTAAGCCAGAGCAAAAACTCGCCAAAAGGCCACTGCATGGTTAAAAAGCCGATCGCGACCATCTGGCAGACGGTTTTGACCTTGCCTGCCATCGACGCGGCGACCTCTACGCCTTCGCCCGCCATCACGACGCGAAATCCCGTGATAAAAAACTCGCGAACGAGGATGAGATACACGGCCCACGGGCTCGCGCGGTCTATCATCATGAGTCCTAAAAATGCGCCCAGAGTCAGCATCTTATCAGCAAGCGGGTCGATCACGGCTCCAAGCTTGGTCTTTTGATCCCATGCGCGCGCGATAAATCCGTCGAAAAAGTCCGTGACGCTGGCGATCACGAATACAAGCGCGGCAAAGTAGTTCATCCAGCTAACATGCACGCCTGAAAAGGAATTTACGCTAAGTAGCAACCAAAACATCAGGGGTGCGAGAAATACGCGCAGGAAGGCTAGGGCGTTTGGTAAATTTAGGCTCATTTATTTGTTCTTTCTTTTTGATTTCGGAGTTTAAATTTTGACGGCTCAGCGCGGGAGTCGGCGAAAAATCGCTGGCCTTGTTTTGGCTTGATTTTGTCGGTTTTTTATTTTCGCTTTGCTCAAATTTGCTCGAAGCTTCGTCAAATTTGAGCAAATTTGGATTAGGTTTAAAAAAACCGTCCGCGCCGCAAAATTTGCTTGTAAATTTTAAATTTTTATCAAATTTAGCCTGCAAGCGCGTTAAATTTATACTGCCGAATTTGCCCGAAATGCGAGCAACCGGCAAAGGAGCGCAGGCTAAATTTGCTTTTTTCATTTAAATGTAGTACCGCCGTCGATGATGAAGGTGTGGCCCGTGACCCAGCTAGCTTTTGAGCTGCACAGAAACAAACATGCGCCGGCGATATCTGCGGGCTGACCCATGCGATTTAGCGGGCTTAGCTCGGCTGTTTTGTCGCGCACTTCTTCGTAGTTCGTAAAAGCCCTAAGCGCGTCCGTCTCGATCGGGCCGCCGCTAACGACGTTTACGCGGATATTTTTTTCGCCAAGCTCGGTCGCCGCATAGCGCGCCATCGCTTCTACCGCGGCTTTTGCGGTGCCGTGGCCTGCGTAGTTTTCGATATAGACGAGGTTACCTGTCGATGAAAGCGAGATGATGCTGCCGCCGCCCGTTTTTTCCATGCGTTTTGCGGCCTCTTGCGCACCCACGACGAATGCATTTACGGTTGCTGTGAA
>JBHRQF010000087.1:0-6126 GCA_042645325.1 Campylobacter sp.
TTAAAATTAAATATTTTTGGCTATCATTTCGTAAATTTACCTTAAAATGATCGTAAAGAAAAAGAGCAAATTTACAAAGGAAAATCATGCAGATCGATAAAATACAAATCGAATCAAGCTGGAAAGAGGCGCTAAAAGAGGAGTTTTTGAGCGAGAATTTCGCCCGCGTGAAGGAAAATTTCCTGCGAGCAAAGGCCGCCGGCGAGGTCTATCCGCCAAACGCACTGATATTTAACGCCTTTAATCTCACGCCGTTTCGCGCCGTAAAAGTCGTGATCCTAGGCCAAGACCCGTACCACGGCGCGGGACAGGCGATGGGGCTAAGCTTCTCCGTGCCTCGCGGCGTCAAAATCCCGCCTAGTCTTGCCAATATCTATAAAGAAATCCGCGACGATCTGGGAATCGAGGAGCCAAACTCGGGCGATCTGAGCTACTGGGCGAAGCAGGGCGTGTTACTGCTAAATGCGACGCTAAGCGTTAGCGCTGGGCAGGCTAACTCGCACTCGGGTTTTGGCTGGCAGGAGTTTACGGACGCTGCGATCAGGAAGCTTAGTGAACGCGCCCAGAACGTCGTTTTCATGCTCTGGGGTAATCCGGCCAAGGCTAAAATCCCTCTCATCGACACTAACAAACACCTTGTACTAACGGCGGCTCATCCAAGTCCGTTAGCGCGCGGCGCATTTTTTGGTTGCAGGCACTTTTCAAAGGCGAATTTGTATCTCGCCGAACACGGCAAAGCGCCGATAGATTGGGATTTAAATAACGCGGTTTAGGGCGCTTTGATGTGAGCCGTGACAAAACGAGCTTTTATGATTTGGCTAAAGCGAGTTTGCAAAATTTAGTAAGCATGCGGTTTTGATTGCGCCGGGCTACGTCAAATTTGCATTCAAAAGCTTGCCAGAATAGGTTTGGCGGGTTTCAAATTTGATTGTAGAGCTTTTGACTCTACTCGGCAAAAGCGGCTCAAATTTTCTATAAAACAGGCCTACTTTTGCGCCTTTTCTGCCCTCATCTCGTCTAATATGGATTTTATCTTGGCCGATTCGCGCTCGCAAAATTTCTCGTCGCCGCTTTGTATGATTAGCGCTGCTTGGCCATCCTGCGCCTTTTGCAGCTCGCTAAATTTGAGCTCAAACAGCCTAAGGGCCTGCGGATCGTCTTTTAACTGCCTAGATTTTGTTTCGTAAAGCTCGTTTAGGTAAATTTTGCTTTGCTTCACGTACTCCTCGCACGCGTTTTGAGCGCCCAAAGCCAGCGCGCTAAGAGCGCAAAATGTCAATATTTTTCTCATCGTCGTCCTTTAAAATTTGCGAAATTATACACTTTTTTAGGGTTAAAATTTTATAATTTTCAAAAATTTAAAGGCGGAAAATGAGACGAAAAGATAGAGAACTAAGCGCGCAGGAGGGGCTTGCGATCATCGATGCGTGCGAATACGGCACGATATCTTGCGTTGATGAGGCGGGCGAGATTTTTAGCGTGCCGATCTCGGTCGTACGCGAGGGCGAGAGCGTATTTTTGCACGGCGCTCCTGCGGGCTCTAAGGCAAAGCTACTAAAAGACGGCAAGAGCGTGACGTTAGTTTGCGTGAGCTATGCGCGGGTGCCGGTTTTGACGGATGAGCAGCTAGACGCGATCAAGGACGACGGCAAGGCGCTTGGCGCGAAAGTTTTTACGACCGAATACAAATCCGCCGTCGCCATGACCAAGGCTTATGCCGTGACGGACGAGGCGGTGAGGCTGCATGCGCTACGGCTACTTAGCGAAAAATACACGCCAAACTACATGCGAACCTTTGACGTCGCGGCATCTCACGGGCTAAAAGCGATGAATATCTACGAGCTAAAGATCGCGAGCATAACGGCAAAGGCAAAGATTATTCGGGATTAAATTTACGTTTTATACGTTCTTGTAGTAGTAAATTTGGTGCTAAAATTTGATAAATCTACATAAATTTTGGATAGTAACAAAGAATTTAAAAAACAAAAAATCCCTCCAAACGGAGGGATAAAAATTATTTAGGTAGCGTAGCTATAACTTGCTTCATTTGTTCAAGGGCAGGTTTGCAAGCGGCCTCTTGAGAGTCTTGAGGAAGCTGAGCAAACTGGGCTTTTTGGTCTTCGTAAGTAGAT
Source organism: Campylobacter sp. (assembly GCA_042645325.1). Lineage (GTDB taxonomy): Bacteria > Campylobacterota > Campylobacteria > Campylobacterales > Campylobacteraceae > Campylobacter_A. The sequence continues at coordinate 2,133 of JBHRQF010000087.1, forward strand.
TTCATAGCCGCCATTTGCGGGTTGTCTTTAGTTTTTTCTACGAACTCGTCAACTAGCTTAAAGTACTCTTCGCAAGAAGGCGAAAGCTCGACCGTGGCAGCGGCATTTGCGCCCATTAGACCAAGGGCGGCGATTACTAACAATGACTTTTTCATATATTCTCCTTAGATGAAATAGGCGGGCATTATATCCTTTTTCTTTCCTTTTTTCGTAAATGAAATTTAAAAATTTCGTTAAAAATAAAAGTTAATTTAAATAAAAAGTAGATAAAATTATACCTATTATCAATTTCTTAATATAAAGGGGATGTCATGGGTAAATTTAGCATTATTGCGGCTGCGGTTTTACTGAGTGCAGCCTCGGCTCTCGCGCAGACGGGAGGAGTGGATAGCAAATTTAAGCGAGCCGACAGCAATGCAACCGGATCCGTAAAGCTAGATATGGTTTCCGTCACGGCAAACAGGAGTGAAACAGACGTCGCTAAATACGCGGGCCAGGTCAGCGTCCTAAATCAAAACGATCTAGTTAAATCGCCGTCCGTCATCGACGCTATCGGCTCGGTGCCCGGAGTGATGCTCGGCAACGACCACGGCAGACAGGTCGGCCAATACTACAACATCCGCGGCTTTGGCTACCAAAGTGAAGCGCGCGTCATCATCGAACAAGACGGCATCAAGCGCTCGCCTTCGCTTTTTTCTAATCAAATTTCAACCTTTCGCGTGGATAACGACTTGCTAAAACGCGTCGAGGTCGTAAAGGGCGCTAGCTCCGTGCTACACGGCAGCGGCGCGGTCGGCGGCATAGTTAGTATGAAAACTAAAGACGTGAGCGACTTTATAAACCCGGGCAGCGACTACGGCGTCACGATCGGCCACCGTCAGGAGAGCAATCACATGAACTCAAATCGAGCCGCCGTCGCAGCTAAACCGACGGAAAATTTCGGTATTTTACTCTACGGCAAGCACGCGGACTTCGGCAAGATAAAGATGGCTAGAGACGGCAAGCGCTCGGGCGTGAAATACGCGGAAAACGACGAGCAGGTAAACACCGTCTTTGCCAAAACCGAGTGGGCGATAACCGACGAGCATGCCCTGGAGGCTAGCGTATTTAACTACCACGAAAAATTCTCCTCCTCGCCGTGGCAGTCGCTTTATTGGAGCGAGGATGCGGAGTTGCCTACCTCTGGACGGCTAAAACAGCGAGACTATAGCGTGATATACAAGTACACTCCGCTAAATAACAGATGGATAAATTTCTCCGCTCAGTATTACAACGCTAAAGCCCTAAATCACAGGATCAGAACGGGCTTTAGTAGAGGCAATCCCGTCTACATCGACTACAAAAACAAAGACGACAGATGGGGCGTCAGGCTCAAAAACGAAAGCCTCTTTGAAACCGGCATGCTAGAGCATAGGCTAGTTACCGGTATTGACTACGAACACAGAAAAGAGGACGCGATATTTTGGCACAACGGCGCGCTTAGCGACTTTGGCTCATTTCCGAATTTTTACAAAGACCTCGGTATATACGCGCAAGACGTATTTAGCGTAGGCAGGTTTGAGTTTACTCTGGGCGGCAGGTTTGATAAATTTAAGCGCGGGGTCAAAAAAGGCGATCGCAGCTCATACTCCGAGTCTAGATTTTCTCCGAAACTCGGCCTTGCATACGAGGTCTTTGACGGCGTAAATTTACTCGCGGGTTATGCAGAGACTTTTAGAGGACCTACTCCAAACGAAACGTCATCGGCCGGTCCGCTAAATCCGCACTACTGGTACATACCAAATCCCGACCTAAAACCCGAAATCGCAAAAGAGTACGAAGTAGGTTTTTCTATCGACAAACAGGGGCTTTTAGGCGATGACGAGCTGTATTTTAAGGCTACCTACTACGACGGCAATATCAAAGATATGATAAATTTAAAAGCAAGACCGGGCAAAGGCAATCCGCCGTTTGACGCCGAAGCACCGGGTAGACGCTACGGTATGTACGAAAACGTCGATAACGCAAAACGCCGAGGCATCGAGATCGAGTCCAAATACGCGATAAACAACCTTACATTCTCGCTCGGATACGACCATACGAAAATCTACGACAAAGCGACCAAAAAGATACTCACCGTCTACGCTGATAAGCTAACTTTGGGTGCGATGTATAGATACGAGCCGTGGGGGCTTAGTCTGGGCGGCGATATGACGCATTGGTTTAGGCCTAACAACGACGAGAAATACTACGTCGTACGCGGTAAAAAATACGAAAATGTAGACGAGACCTTTACTATCGTAAACTTTAAAGGTAGATGGGAGCCGAAAAACTTCGACAGCTATCTGCTAAACAAGGGGCTAAAAATCAGCTTCGGCATCAACAATATCTTTAATAAAGAATACATTTACGCTAACGGCTTAAAAGATACTTCTAGAGTGGGTAAAGGTAGAAATTTCTACGTAGATTTTGAAAAGACGTTTTAGCTTAACGCGGCAAGCGGACTAAATTTGGCTTAAATTCGGTTCGCTTCGCCGTTAAATTTACCGTTTTTGACGGTTCGTTTTGGTTTAAATTTTGTATTTGCTGGGAGCAGGGCGCTAGCGTAAAATTTGCCTTTTCTTGCCCCCCCCCAAATTTAACCCGTCCGCTCCCGCAAATCCGCTTCTTAATTTAAATTTGACTATAATGCCTTAAAATTTAAAAGGAGCAAATTTGCAAAATTTCGCCTTGAAATTTCGCCCGCGCAGCTTGGACGAGATCTGCGGACAGCGCGAGCTGGTGGGCGTTTTTAAAAAATTTATCGAAAATAAAAAAATCCCACACAGCATATTTTACGGGCCGGCAGGCTGTGGCAAGACTAGCTTTGCTCGCGTCGTAGCGCGGTCGATGGAGTATGATTTTTACGAATTTGACGGCGGAAATTTAAAGATCGAGGAATTTCGCAAAATCCTAAAAAACCACGAAAACGCGCTTTCTAAGCCGCTATTTTTCATCGACGAGATCCACCGCCTCAGCAAAACGCAGCAAGAAGCCCTGCTGATACCGATGGAAAACTACCGCGCCGCTATCATCGGAGCTAGCACGGAAAATCCATATTTCACGCTAAGCTCGGGTATCCGCAGCCGCTCGATGCTCTTTGAGTTTAAGCCGCTTGCGAGCGAGGATTTTGAAAAGCTGCTTGAGCGCGTGAGGGGCGAGGTTAAATTTGATATCTCAGACGAAGCTAAAGCCTATCTCATAAAAAGCAGCGGCGGAGATGCGCGCGGGCTGCTAAATTTGCTCGAGTTTGCCGTGAGTCTGGGCGAGGAAATAACGTTAGAGAATTTAAAAACGCTGCGAGCTAACGCCGTTAGCGAAGGCGTTAGCGAGGACGATGTACACTACGGACTGGCAAGTGCCTTTATAAAAAGCCTACGCGGTAGCGACGAAAACGCCGTTATGTACTATCTGGCACGGCTTATCGACGCCGGCGAGAGCGCTGATTTTATCGCGCGAAGGATGGCGATATTTGCTAGCGAGGATATCGGTAACGCAAACCCTAACGCGCTAAATTTAGCCGCTAACGCGCTTGCCGCCGTTAGCAAGATCGGCTTTCCCGAAGCGCGTATAATCCTCGCTCAATGCGCGATGTATCTGGCTCACTCGCCAAAGTCAAACTCCAGCTACAAGGCCATAAATGCCGCACTAGCCTATGTAAAAACCGAGCCGCCGCTAGCTATCCCGCCATATCTCATCAACACTGCGCCCGAGGCCAAGGACTATCTGTATCCGCACAGCTTTGGCGGCTGGGTAGAGCAAAAATACCTCGAAAAGCCGCTTAAATTTTACGAGAGCAACGGCATCGGCTTTGAAAAAACGCTGGACGAGTGGCTGGTTAAAATAAAATCTAAGGGTTAAATTTGGAAGGCTTACGTTAATTTTGCGACGACTCAAATTTGCCCTGCCGGCTTATTAAATTTGACAAGAAGCATTACGGTCAAATTTAGCGCATTTTTAACTTTTGGGTTTTTGC
>JBHRQF010000088.1:0-6108 GCA_042645325.1 Campylobacter sp.
ATATATCGTTGTTTGATACATTTAAGACACATTAAGCTTGTTTAAGACACATTTTTCACAATTTTTCGTGTCTTAATGATCATATTTTTAAAAATTCACTGTGCTTCCAGCAACAAACCTTAAACGATATACGGCTGTGAGGGATAAAAATCGGGACGAATTTCGGGAGGCTTTAAACGGTATTTAAAGAGCGATTATTTGGGCTTTTATGAGTATTTGCGGTATTAAATTTTTCCGCTTTTTTGGGACAAAACGGACGATTTGGGATTATAGGGATTTTTCTTTTAGCTGAATTCTTGCGTTACAACTGAGAGTGAAGCTTTTTAAAGTGCCTATTTTACGCGCTTTCAAAAATCTCGCGCTAAAATTTCTCACTCTCATTTTCTATACCCCCTCACAGTATTTGTCGAAGTTTTCTTTTAAAATTTTAGCGCTTAGCTTGATCGCCTCATCCCAGCTAACGCGCACGAAGGGCTCTTTACCGCGAAGCTCGGGCTTTGGATCTGCGGGATTTTCAAGGAAGCTTTTGCGTACGTAGGGGTATTTCACGCGCGTTTCGTTTTGGATATGATCGCTTAGAGCGTTGTTTAGCACCGTAGGCATCGCGTCGCCCTCAAATGGCTCGGTACCAACGACCCTTCTGCCGATGGTTTTCACGTAAAACGCGCCAAATTTATTCGCGCAAAGTCCCATCTGCTCGTCAAATATCGCCTGCGCCGCCGCGTCAAATCGTTTTGCCTGCGCCGAAGCTGCCGCGAGAGCGCCTAGTTTTAGAAAATCTCGTCTTTTCATGGTTGTCTCCGTTAAATTTAAATTTGTTGGTTGATTTGGTTTAAATTTAGCGAGATTTATTGGGTTGAGTTTTGCATCGTTTGCCTTTTATCGTATTACGCGACCTCGCGTCTTAGCGGTGATTTTACGAAATTTAGGCTTAATTCTTGTTTTAGCAGCTGCTTTGAAAATAGCGTAAATTTAGGCCAAATTTGATAATATCTCATCAAAATTTAAAGGAAGCAAATGTCAAATTTAAAAGCCGAATTTGAGATAAAGCCTAGCGCCGAGTATAAAGCGATGACGCGCGAGGTGGGCAAGATTGTTTATAAGGGCGATAAATTTATGCGAAACATACGTATATGCGACTTTACGGCGTCGGCTCTTGGCATGTTTTTTATCACGCTTTTGTGCGTCAAATTTTACTTCAGGGAGCTTAGCGACTTGCTTAGGGATTACGGTTTTAGCGGCGTGGAAAATCTAGCCTACCTATCGTGGATGGCCGCGTTTTTTACTCTGCTTTACGCTACTGGGCTGCGGCCTTGGCTGCTTACTAGCGCGCTGATAAATAAAGCAAACTACGGCGAATTCGGACCAAAAAGCGTGATCTTAGAGGATGGATTTTTCGTACAAAAAAGCAAATTCGGCGAGGGCAGATATTTCTATAACATCATCAGCGACGCCCGCTATGTCGGTAGTTTCGTCGTCGTTATCATCGCAAACTCCATGTTCTATGCCGTGCCGCGCGAGGCCTTCGCAGACGGCGGGGCGGAGTTTTTAAGCGAGATAAAAAAGCGCACGGGACTAGACGCGTAAAATAAAATTTAGGATTTAAAATGAGCGAATTTGACGAGCTAAGTTTACACGAGCCGTTTCTAAAAGGGCTACGAAATCTAGTAAGCGGCAACCAAGCTAAGCCTGAGGACTTGGTAGAAATTTCGCACGAAATTTTTGATTTTGAAGCGACGGCGACCGTGACGTGGGAGTTTTACGGCAAGCGCGAAGAGAGCAAAATCGCAGGCGGCGCAAAGGAGCAGATACATTTCGGCGATGACGCGCGCGGCTACGAAAATCACGCCAGAGAGTGCTTGCTGCAGGCTAGAGATAGCGCGGATCTGCGTGAAATTTTACTCACCGAGCTACGCCAAGACGCAAAAGAAGCCGTCGCGAAATCAGGCAGCGCGGTTAGGTATTACGATTTTAAGCCATTTAGCATGAGCGAGCGCTGCGGCAACTGCGGCGGCGACGGGCAGACGCGCTGCGGTGAGTGCGGCGGACGCGGTAAAAAAACCTGCTCTAGCTGCGGCGGACGCGGACGACAAAGCTGCTCCACGTGCGGAGGCAGCGGCGGCGTAAATCGCCCTCACACCCAGTATAACTCGGACGGCAGCACCTACGTGACGTATCGCTACGAGAGCTGTTCGTCATGCGGAGGCAGCGGCTCAAATACCTGCTACGGCTGCTCGGGATCGGGCACGGTAAGGTGCGGCGGATGCGGCGGGTCCGGCTACGTGCAGTGCGCCCAGTGTAGCGGACACGGATACTTTACCACGGTAGCAAACATCGGCGCCTACGCCAAACCTAGCGTAAATTTACGCATAAAATCGCGCGCCTACGCCGACGAGCTTTTGGACTTTTTATGCGCTCATAGCTGTAAATTTATCTCGCAGACGATACCATTTTATCAAGACGAAGAGAGCGGCGACGAGAGCTCGCACCTGTTTTCTTACGTAGGTTCTAGTGCGATAACGAGGCTAAATTTTATACTGCTTGGCAAGGAGTACGAGGCGGTGGGCTTTAGCAACCCGCCCTACGCCTTTATCAGGCCGCCGTTTTTCGACGATCTTTTCGCAGACGAGATTTCTATGCTAGAAAAGATTGACGCCGACGGCAAGATAACTAGGCGTGAGGCGTTTAAATTTTTCACGCGCTACTGCTCGCAGCCCGCCCTAGACTCAGCGCTAAAGCGTATCGCTAAAACAGACGGCGCGCAAAACGAGGCCGCAAACGCCGTGATAGAGGCCTGCGACGGCTACGTCTCAAGGGGCGCGGCGAGCAAACTGGGCGAAACGATGAAAAAATGCCTAAACAAAATCTCCCCCGTTTATTCGCCTGCGGTTTGGTTTGGGCTGGGCTCGCTATTTTGGCTGCTTGCGCTGGTTTTTACGGCGGGATTTTTGGGCGAAAATTTAGCCGATCGCTCCATCATGGCGCCTATTTATACGCTTATATTTTTGGCTATTTGCGCGGGCACGGCTTGGTGCGTCTTGGCGCCTATTAGCGCGCTGGTTACGCTATTTCGCCGAAGCTCCGTGCCTAAAGAGTACCGCCAAAACATGCGAAACAAAGAGGCTTTTTCGCTGTTTTTTAAAATTTTAGCCGGTTTTGGAGCCCTCGGCGCGATCTATGGCGCGATATCGAGTTTTGGTTACGCTCCGACTCTTATGCAGCTTGACGAGCGCTTTGAGGCATCGCGCAGCCTGGAGGCTAAATTTCGCGAAATAACGGCTAAATTTGACGCCTCAAATGAGACGGCGCGAGAAGCAAACTCGACCACCGAAGCCAAAACCGCGCCGCAGATGACGCAAAAAGAGAAAATTTTATACGTGCAAAAGGCTATCGGCGTCAAAGCCGACGGCATCATGGGCGCGCGCACGCTCAAAAAGGCGCAGGAGTTTTTGGACGCAAATTTGACGAACGCGGATGAAATTTACGAAGCGATAAAGGCAAAAGAAGCAAGCCGCGCAAAGTAATTGCTTGTATCTCATTTTAGGAGGATAAAATGCCAAAAATCAACTGGGACGGAAGGTCTGCGGGCAACGGCGCTTGGGTATACGAGGGCAACAAACTAAAGCCCAAATACGGCGCAACCACGCACAATACGTTTGAATTTGACGGCGGGGTGCTAAAGCCCAAAACAGGAGCCAACTCCTCTAACACCTTTGAGTTTGACGGGAGAAAAATAAAACCCAAATACGGCGCAAACTCAAGCAACACTTGGGTGATACAAGGTAGCGTCGTCAAGCCCGATTTTGGCTCAAACTCGAGCAACACCTACGACATAAACGGAGCTCCTATCGCCGTCATAATAGGGCAAGTCTGCCTAAAACTGTGGTAGTGCGGGACAGGACACGAGCCGTTTGTTTTAAAGCTTACGATTTTGTCGTGCGGCGCAGCAAATTTGACTAGGGTTAAATTTGGCCGTCAAATTTTAGCAACCGCCGCAAACTAAAATTTAAAACAACTCCGCATTTTTGTCTCTATTGCAGACATACTCCATCGCCCGAGCGATACGCTGCGCCTCGTCCCGACCGTGCATATCTGAGGCAAACCCCAGAGCCGCGTCGATACCCGCACTCACGCCCGAGCTAGTGTAAAATTTCCCGCTAACGCACCACCTGGCCGCACGCACCCAGCGCACGCCAGGAGCCTCCGAGGTCGCCCACTGCCACGATAGCTTGTTACTCGTGGCCTCCATGCCGTCCAAAAACCCTGTTTTAGCTAGCAAAACCGAGCCCGTGCACACCGCGATCACGTGATCGTGTCTGCGCGCTAGCTCGCCCAAAATAGCGATAAACTCGCTCTCATGCGCAAGCTCTCTGGCCGCAAAACCGCCCGGCACGAGTAAGACGTCAAATTTAACCATCTCATCTAGCTTTCGCGTCCAAATTTTAGCGCCCGTACTGCTGCCCACGAGCCCGCCCGCAACCGAAAAATACTCTATCTCGTAGCATTTTCGCTCGCCCTCTTGCGCCCGAGATAGCGCCTCGGCGGGTCCTAGCGCGTCCATCGTCGTAAATCCCTCGTAAAGAAAAACATTCACCGCCCTCATCGCGATCCTTTGTCAAATTTGGCTTCAAATTTAGCCCAAATTTGATTACGAGCGGCTAAAATTTAATGAGACTTTTCGCATTAGCGAGGTAAAATTACAAAATCATTTTAAATCAAATTTTTAAGGAAAGACGATGCTAAGCGACAGAGAAATAGAAGCGAGCGCAAAGCCGCAAAATATCGTAAAAATCGGCGCAAAACTGGGATTAGGCGAGGAGGCGCTAGATACCTTCGGCAAGCTAAAAGCCAAGATCGAGCCGCGACTAGGCAGCGCACACGGCACAAACCTCATCCTAGTTACCGCGACCAATCCGACCCCGTACGGCGAGGGCAAAACGACAGTGACCGTCGGGCTATCTGACGGCTTAGCGCGTATCGGCAAACGTGTATGCGCCGCGCTTAGAGAGCCGAGCCTTGGGCCTGTTTTTGGTATAAAAGGCGGAGCGACTGGCGGCGGATACTCGCAGGTGACGCCGAGCGAGGATATCAACCTGCACTTTAACGGCGACTTTCACGCTATTACCTCGGCAAATAACCTCATCGCAGCGATGCTGGACAATCACATCCACCACGGCAACGCCCTAAATATCGACCCTGCGCGCGTCGTTTTCAAACGCTGCATGGACATGAACGACCGCTCGCTAAGAGAGATCGAAATCGGCCTTGAAAAGAGCAATAAATTTACCCGCAAGGACGGCTTCGTAATCACCGCCGCTAGCGAAATAATGGCGATCCTATGCCTCGCAACCGACCTAAAAAATCTAAAAGAGCGCGTAGAAAATATAGTCATCGCCTACGATAAAGATGGCGGCCTCGTGCGCGCAGAATCCCTAAACTGCGCCGACGCCGTCTGCGTACTGCTAAAAGAGGCTATAAAACCAAACCTCGTGCAGACGCTTGAGGGCACGCCCGTGCTCATCCACGGAGGACCGTTTGCAAACATCGCGCACGGCTGCAACAGCGTCATCGCAACCAAAACGGCGCTAAATTTAGCCGACTACGTCGTGACAGAGGCGGGATTTGGCGCTGAGCTTGGAGCGCAAAAGTTCCTCGATATCAAGTGCCGCACCGCAGGACTTGCGCCAAAATGCGTCGTACTAGTAAGCACCATCCGCTCGCTAAAATATAACGGCGGATGCGATAAAGACGGCATCTCGCAGCCAAATTTAGAAGCGCTAAAGCTAGGCGGCGAAAACCTAAAAGCCCACATAGAAAATCTAAAAAATTTCAATCAAAACGTCATCGTCGCGCTAAATAAATTCGCCTCGGACTCGGACGAGGAGATCGCCCACGTGCGCGCCCTTTGCGAGGAGTCGGGAGCCGAGTTTAGCCTGTGCGAGGGCTTTTTAAAAGGAAGCGTGGGCACAGAGGATCTAGCCAAAAAAGTCGCGCAAATCTGCGAAAAACCGGCTCGCGAGATAAACTTCACCTACGATACAAGCGACTCCGTAAAGACCAAAATCGAAAAGATCGCGACTAAAATTTACGGCGCCAAAGAAGTGGTCT
>JBHRQF010000089.1:0-6056 GCA_042645325.1 Campylobacter sp.
TAAATTTATAAATTTATGCTAAATTTGGGCTAAATTTTTACGGAATAAAGGCCTAAATTTTGATATATTTTCTCATATATTTGCTGATTTACCCATATCTTTTTGCGATAAAAAAGCTAAAATTTAAAGGCGAAAAAGGCAAAATTTTACTCATACAAACCGCTAAAATCGGCGACTATGCAAACTCAACCGTGATCTTTGAAAAGCTGGGCAAATTTGACGTGCTAATCGACGAGATAAACCTAGCCTTCGCAAAGCACGACAGCCGAATAGAAAAAATATTTACGATAAACGGCGTAAAACGCAAAAAAACCTCAAAAATAGGGCTCGCGCTCGAGCTTTTTTCGCGCGGCTACGATAGCGTCTATGTGCTGATGCCAAACAGTCTAAATCTCTTTTTAGCGCGCTGCACTCTAGCTAAAAACATCGTCGCTGTGCATCACTACGCGGCATCTAGCGACTTTGGCCTGCTCGCGCTCGGTATGCAAAAAGTACCGCATACTCTGCAAGATCTCACGCTACTAACCTACCTAAAAACGCTGGGCATTAGCGAGCTAAAATATGAAAAATGCTTGCAAAAACCGCTCTTTATCCCGCAAGAAAATCTAATAAAAAGCGGCAAATTTAAGATCGGCGTGAGCCTAAGCGCGGGCAACAAAATGAAAACGCCGCCAAAGAAAACTTGGGAAAAAATCTTTGGAATTTTCGCTAAATTTGACTGCGAGGTTTACATTTTCGGCGTAGGCGAGGAGGCTACTTTGCTAAAAAACCTGCTCGCGGAAAATGCGGATGAAAAACGGGCGAAGAATTTAAGCCGGCGGCAAATTTGTGTGGATTTAACTGGCGACGACGCGGGCAAAATTTGCGGCGATATCAAAAATGCAAACGACGAGCAACCAAAAGCTCAAATTTGCAGCGAAAACGGCATTAGCGGCGGATCAAATTTAAGCTCGCAAATTTGCGATACCTATGTGAAAAAATTTGGCGAAAACGAGCTAAAAATCATCTCTTTGATAGGTAAAATAAAGCTTGAGGAGTTGCCGTTTTATCTCTCGCAGATGCAGCTTTACGCGAGCTCTGACACCGGCAACTACTACGTCGCCGATAGCGTTCGCACGCCCACGATCTGCCTGATGGGGCCTTGTTTTGCTAGCGAGCAAAGGGGAGTCGCCGACTCGCTCGTGATTAGCTCGCATTTGCCGCCCATTAGCTCCGTGTTTAAAACCGTGCACGACATCGACGCGAGCGCGTTTTTCGAGCTTAGCGAGCAAAACCTCGCAGACATCGAGGCCTTCGTCAAAGTTCGCTATATATCCTATCTATCCCGCGAAGATAATTTTCTATGCTAAATGCCTTTATAACGGCATCGTCGGGGCTTTTTAAGGCTGGCTTACGCAAGCTCTCAAAGCAGGCTAAAAGCGCGTCCGAGCTTCTTTGAACTATAAAAAAATCTTGCTTTTTCGAGGAGATTTCATAAATCTCCCTTATGACGGCGATATCGGAGTACACCACGCCAAGCCCGCAGCCAAGCGCCTCGATGACGACTCTGGGCAGTCCCTCGTCGCTGGAAAATCCAAGCACGTAGTCGCACGCAGCGTAAATCTCGTCCATCTTGGAAACAAAGCCCAGATACTCGGCCTTACCCGATTTTATCAGCGCATCAAATTTGGCTTTAGCGCCCGCTTTTAGCTCGCCTCCGCCCGCGAAATAAACCTTTATATCGCTTCTTTTTAGCCCTGCAAGTGCGTCAAAAATTAGCTCGTGGCCTTTAAGCGTCAAGAAATTTGCGGGCATTACGATATTTATTTTTTCGGCGTCAAATTTGGCTTTTAGAGCGGCGCTTTTACCATCGCCGCTATCTTTTAAATTTGACTGCGAGGGGCTTAAAATTTCGCTCGCTTCAGACTTTTCCCGCTTTAAAACAGGCGCCTCCACTGGATTATAAACCACGTTTTTAGGCATTTTTATCTGCGCGGCGTAAAATTCGTAAGTAGCGTTTGAAACGCAAACGGGCGTAAATTTTAGCCACTTTAAAATTTCAAGCTTAAAGGGCTCGACGGCCGAGTTTTTACGCAGGTGTTGCACTACCGCGATATTTAGGGTGTTTGCGGCGGCGATGTAGGCGAGATTGGTTGAAAAGTGATTATTTAGATGAAGGATGTCGGGGCGCGCCTGCCGTAGCAGACAAAGCGCGTAGTCGTAGTCTTTTTTGTAGAGGTATTTTGCTAAAATTTGACCGCCCAGCGCGCGTAAAAGCTCTTTTTTTAGCTTTGAGGGCTGCTTTTTTGGTTCAAATTTTATAAATTTAGCCCCGTCTTCTTCGATGATTTGCGAGATTTTGCGTCCGCCCGCCTCGTAATCGGTCTCAAAAAACGCGCAAAGCTCGTACTTTTGCTGTGCGGCAAGCCCACGCAAAAGATACAAAAAACTCTTCGTCCCACCGCCGTATTCGCGCCCCGTATCGACGAACAAAATCTTTTTCAAATCATTTCCTTTAGCATCTCCCAGACCTCATCCGCCCCTATTTGCAGCATACACTCCTGAAATTTGCAGTTTTTACCGACGCAAGGCGAACAGGTGCGCGGCTTTTTGATAAATTTATGGATATTTTCGTCAAAATCCGGATTTGAGTTCACGGGCGAAGCGACGGCAAAAAGCCCGATCGTAGGCGTTTTTAGCGCGGCTGCTACGTGCAGCGGGCCGGTGTCTGGCGTCACAAGCACATCAAGCCTAGCTATCAGCGCGGCAGCCTCCCTCAGGCTAAATTTGCCCGCCGCATCTATCACGTGCGCGCTTCTTAACTCCTCGTCTAACTGCGCGGTCATCGCTCGCTCGGCGGGGCTGCCCGTTAGCACGATGACGGCGTCCGTGCGCTCCAAAATAATTCCCGCCAGCTGCCGCCAACGCTGCCAAAACCACTGCCTGGAAACCGTGCTAGCCCCCATCTGAAAGCCGATAAATTTGCGTTTGCCGTCTTTTTTTAGCATTTCATCGACGCGGGCGAAATCCTCATCGCGCAGATACAATTTTAGCCTCGTGTCGCGACTTTTGATGCCTACGAATTTAAGCTGCTCGAGACGGTTTAGCACTACGTACCTCTCATCTCCGTATGGCTCGGGCTCGTTTGAGTGGAAGGGGCTAAATTTACTGCCGGCATTTGGTAGTTTAAATATGTATTTGGCCCCGCTTAAAACGGCTAGCGGCGTAGCCTGCGGCTCGTTTGAGTGCAGGATAAAAACTATGTCAGGTTTTATCTTTTTTAGCTGTGATAAAGCGCGCAAAAAGCCGCCTTTTTTGCCGTCGTAAAGCAAAATTTCGTCAACATTCGGATCTGTTTTTAAAAGCGGTGCGGTAGATGGATTTAGCAGGGCGACGGTGCGTACGTGCGGGAAATTTTGCCGAAAAACGCGAAAAACGGGCGTGTTAAAAATCGTATCGCCAAGCGCTGTGTTGCTAAAAAAACAAACCGTTTGGATGGGCTGCGTAACCAGCTGCGTTTTGCGCACGCTTTTAAAGCGCAAAATGAGCCGCGCCGCGCTCTCAAAGAGCCTCATACATCGCTTCCGTCTGCGCGACCATCGTCTCTATCGAGAAGTTTCGCACGATAAATTCCCTCGCGTTCGCGCTAAATTTCGCCCGAAGCGCAGCGTCTTCTATCAGCGTTTTTAAGGCCGCTTTGAGCGATTCTTTATCGCCGTTTTTAAACAAGAGTCCCGTTTCGCCGCTATTTATCGCCTCGCCGATACCGCCCGCGTCGCTACCGATGCAAGGCACCCCACACGACTGCGCTTCCAGCAGCGCCGTACCCAGCGCCTCCATCTTTGAGGGCAGCACGAAAACGTCAAAACTACCTAAAAACTCGCTCACGTCGGTGCGGGAACCTAGCATGTAGATGTTTTGCGTCTTTATTTTTTTTAAATTTTCCTCCTGCGGACCGTCTCCGACCACGACCAGAGCGGTGTTTGGTAGATTTAGCTCGCTAAAAGCTTCAAACAAAAGCTGATGATTTTTCGCCGCGCGCAAGACCGCCACGATACCGACTACGACGCAGTCTGAGCTCAAATTTAGCTCCGCTTTTATACTTTTAGTAAAATTTGGATTAAACCTTGCCGTATCCACGCCTGTATAGATAACGTCTATCAAATTTTCCCGCACACCTTGCGAGACTAGCTGGGTTTTTACGGCATTTGAGACGGCTACGATTTTGTCATTTACGTTGTAGCTAAATGCCGATCTGATCGGCGTTTGCAGGTGTCTAGTGCGCACGACTTTGGCGCCCGTTAGCTTTGCGACGATCGCGCCGATGTTGCCGTCCTTGCCCGAGTGCGTTGCGATGATCGAGATATTTTTTTCGCGCACGAAACGGCAAATTTTAAAAATTTCAAAAATATTATAGACCTTGCTTAGGTTAAATTCCGCAAACTCGCAATCAATAGGCTTTTCAAAGCTTTTTGAGCCTGGATTTAGCGCGTAAAATACCTTAAATTTATCCTTATTTAGCCCGTTTATGACGCGCTGCGTGCGGTGCTCCTGACCGCCAAAGCCTAGCGAGCTTTCAAGCTCTAAGATATTTATTTTATCTGTTTTTTTCATATATTTTTGACCGCCTCGTAGATTTCCTCGTCCGCCGCGTCCTGCGCCCTTTTGCTTTCACTTTGCAGCACGGCACACTTCGCACCGCCGTAAATGGGAGCCCAGCGAGCGGCGTCCGTTTTACCAAGCACCAGCACCGTTTTTACGCCAAGCGCCGGAGCTAGGTGCGCTACTCCGCCGTCAAGTGTTAGGACAAATTTAGCTGCCTGGATATAGCCTGCAAGTTCATCTAGGCTCACAGTCGAGGCAAACTCCACACCCGCCTCTTGCGCTACTTTTTCGCCAAATTTTACGTCCTCTGCGCTAACGGCGACGCGTCCGAAATTTTGCTTTAAAAATCCCAAAATCCGTAAAATTTTAGCCTCGTCCATGCGGTTTTGCTCCACCCTCGAGGATACGTGAAAAAATACAAAATCCTTAAATTTCTCGCTTTTAAAGCTAGGTACGTAAAGCATCTTTTCCCCGTCAAATTTCGCTCCCAGCGGCGCTACTAGCTCGCAGCAAAGCAACACCTCGTGAGGCGGCGGATTAAAGCTTAGTTTATGCGTTATTAGTGGCCCGCCCTCGTTTTGCTTTGCCGCGCCTATCGTCGTTTTAGCTCCGGCGGCTCTGGCAAATATCGCGGCCGATGGCGAATAAGCACTCCTGAAAATCACGGTTGCATCGTATTTTTCGCGGCGAATTTGAAGCAAAATTTTACATTTTCCCAAAAAAGCCCGTACTTTTGCTGCCAGCCCTTTTACGTGCTTTGGTTTAGTGTAGATATATATTTTATTTAAAAAGGGATTGCCGCAAACGACGCATGCGTTTAGACTATTTACCACGATGTCGATTTGCGCGCGCGGATGAGCCTTTCGCAGCGCTTCAATCGCCGGCGTCGTGCAGATGAGATCGCCGATGTTATCGTTTCTAACGAGCAAAATTTTCACGATTTTCCTTTTTTGGCGCGATTATACCCATTTTACGCTTATACTTATTTACGCCCACATCCGACGCCAGCTTGGCATAACCTAAAATTCATCAAAAAACTTATAAAATACCGCTAAATTTTAAAAGGCGAACATGAAAAAAATAGTATTTTTAAGGCTCGATCTAGACGCTATCGGCGGGGCGCAGAGGTATCTATCTCGGCTCGTTAAGGCTCTAAAAGACTCGGGCGTTGCGTGCGAAACGCGCGGATTTAACGGCAGCAAAAAGCTAAGCTCGTGGATCAAAGCCCTGCGTTTTAACGCGCAAGCAAGGCAGCAAAAGGGCGCGGACGAGATTTATTTTAGCCTTGAGCGCATCACCTGTGCCGACATCTACCGCGCGGGTGACGGCGTACACAAAGTCTATATGAAAACCAAGCCTTTTTGGTTCACAAACCCCCTAAATTTCGTAATTCCATACCTTGAAAAGCGAACTTTTAAAAATGCAAAAAGAATCATCGCCAACTCAAATTTTATAAAGCGTCAAATTTGCGA
>JBHRQF010000090.1:0-6003 GCA_042645325.1 Campylobacter sp.
ACGTTACTGTGAATATTTATGTCGGTAACTTGTCATATCGCATGACTGAGGCAGAGCTTAAGGATACATTTGCGCCGTTTGGCGAAGTAAAACGCGCGAAAATCGTCAAAGATCGCGACACGAATCGCTCAAAAGGATTCGGATTCGTCGAGATAGAAAACGACGCAGACGCGCTAAAAGCGATCGAAGCGCTAAACAACAAGGAAGTAGGCGGCAGAGCTCTAAGAGTAAACGAATCTAAACCTAAAGAATAATCCTGGCCGTCAAATCTGACGGCTTTTAACTAATTTTTAAATTTAAGCTTTTTAACTAAATTTCACCACAAATGAACCAAAAAATCACATCTCGTATCGCTCCGACGCCAAGCGGCTTTTTACATGCGGGCAATGTTTACAACTTCTTGCTGACCTATCTTTTTACTCGCGCATTTGACGGGATTTTATACTTAAGGATCGACGACTACGACTTGCCGCGCTACCGCAGGCAATATGTGGAAAACATCTTTCGCGTGCTTGATATGCTGGGCATTGATTTTGACGGCGGACCCGGCGGAGTGGGGGAATTTGAAACCAAGTTTAGCTCCAAATTTCGCCTCGGCACCTACCAAAACGTGCTAAAAACGCTCGAGCAAAAAGGCGTTTGCTACGCTTGCGAGTGCTCGCACTCGATGAAAGGCTCGTTTAAAAACGGCATTTATGCTCGGGTTTGTGCGGAAAAAAATCTTAAATTTAAAAAAGACGAAACGGCTATGCGGCTACGTACTATCGACGGAGCGCAAATTAACGTTCGGCAAAATTTGATAAATTTTGACGCTTTTGGGTGCGGCTCCGGCGGAGAGGCGAGCTGGGCAGGCGACCTTTGGGATAATGAGCAAAAAGCGCAAGAGGGTACGGCAAACGGTTTAAAAAATTTGACAAACTTTTGCGGCTCAGACGGAGAGAAACCCGGCGGCGAAAAATTTAACCTTAACGCCGTTGGAAATTCGGGCGAAAGCATTTTAAATTTAGCAAATTTGGACATCTTAAATTTGGCGGACGAGACTGCGTTTGAGGCGGAAAAATTCGCGCAAACCCAGAGCGTAAATTTGGCTCAAATTTTGGGCGATTTCGTCGTTTGGAAAAAGGACGATACGCCCGCGTATAATCTTGCTAGCCTCGTGGATGATGAGATCTTGGGCGTAAATTTGCTCGTGCGAGGCGAGGATCTGCTCGCGTGCTCGGCGGCGCAAAAATACGCGGCAGGGGTCCTGGGCTACGGTTTTAAAAATGCAAATTTTATCCATCACGGCTTGCTAGCGCATGGCGGCAAAAAGCTATCCAAGAGCTCGAGCGCACCGGCGGTGAGCATAACGGACGGCGCCAAAATCTACTATAAATTCGCCGCCCTTAAGCTCGGCCTTGACGCGTCAAAATGCGATACTCTGTCAAATTTGCTTGAGTTATTTAAAGGGAAATTTGGCCGATAAACTTAGGTACGCTGGCGCTTTTTGTTTGGATTATTTAAATTTTCAAATTCAAAAAGCGCGGTAAATTTTTATCTGTTTTATCCCAAATTTTGATTTACGGGCGATGGCAGTATCTCTAAAATAAATTTTAGCGTTTCGGACGGGTCGTTTGCGGCAGAGTTTAAATTTGAGCACAAATTTACGTCCGCGAGGTTTCATCAAATTTGCCGCTCAAATTTGGACAAAATTTGGAACTGTAAATTTAAGCCGAGTCGTCCGCGCCGCAGGGGTCAAATTTAAGCTCAAATTTGACGAAAAGCCCACACCAGCAGCCTATTTCCCGAGCCTAGCTAAATTTAAACGAGACCGATTTATACGCCTAAAAGCAAAGTTTTTGTAAAATCAAGAAGCATTAAAAAGGACGAAAAATGAGCGATTTTACAGATTTTACGCACCTGCACCTGCACACGGAGTATTCGCTGCTAGACGGAGCCAACCGTATCAAAGAGCTAGCCAAAACCCTAAAAAGCCAAGGCGTCAAAGCCGCAGCTATCACCGACCACGGCAATATGTTCGGCGCGATAGACTTTTATAAAACGATGAAGGGCGAGGGTATAAAGCCGCTAATCGGCATCGAAGCCTACATCCACAACGGCGAGGAGCTAGGCGACAAAAGCACCAAACAGCGCTTTCACCTCTGCCTCATCGCCAAAAACGAAATTGGCTACAAAAACCTGATGTATCTGAGCTCCATGAGCTACATCGAGGGGTTTTATTATTATCCGCGTATCAACAAAAAGATGCTAAAAGAGCACAGCGAGGGCATCATCTGCTCATCGGCGTGCCTGCAGGGCGAGGTGAACTGGAACCTCAACCAAAGCGAGCGAAATTTGCGTTTCGGCGCGGGCGGATATGAGGCGGCCAGGGAAGCCGCACTGTGGTACAAAGAAGTATTTGGCGATGATTTTTACCTCGAGATCATGCGCCACGGTATCGGCGATCAGCGTAGGATCGACGATGAAATCCTGCGCCTAGCAAAAGAGCTAAACATCAAGGTAATCGCAACCAACGACACGCACTACACGTTTAAGCAACGAGCCGATGCGCACGAGGTTTTTATGTGTATCGCGATGAACAAACTGCTAGACGATCCAAACCGCCTGCGCCACAGCGTGCACGAGTTTTACGTCAAGACGCCCGCGCAGATGAGCGAGCTTTTCGCCGATGTCCCCGAAGCCGTTACAAACACGCAGGAAATCGTAGATAAATGCGACCTCACGATAAAGCTAGGCGACGCGACGCCGCCCAATTTTAAATTTACGCTCGAGTACGCGGCCGAGCGAAATTTGAGCCTGCCTGAGCCTGATAAACGCTACAGCATACCAAACGACAGCGTGCTGTTTGAGCACGAGTGCAGGCAGGGGCTGGAGGAGAGATTGAAATTTATCCCAGCTGAGCGCCACGAGGAGTATAAAACCCGTCTGCAACGCGAGATAGATATCATAAATAAAATGAACTTCCCGGGCTATATGATGATCGTTTGGGACTTTATCAACGAAGCTAAAAAGCGCGGCGTGCCCGTGGGTCCGGGGCGCGGCTCTGCGGCGGGCAGCCTAGTAGCCTATAGTCTAAAGATCACGGACCTTGATCCCTTGCCGTACAACCTGCTTTTTGAGCGTTTTTTGAACCCGGAGCGCGTGAGCATGCCCGATATCGACGTGGACTTTTGTCAAAATCGCCGCGGCGAGATCATCGACTACGTTATAGAAAAATACGGCAAATTTAACGTCGCGCAGGTTATTACATTCGGTAAGCTACTGGCAAAAGGCGTCATCCGCGATGTCGCGCGCGTATGCGATATGCCCTACGCCGAGGCCGACGCGATGGCAAAACTCATCCCGGACGAGCTAGGTATCACGCTAGAACAGGCCTTTGAAAAAGAGCCAAAGATCGGCGAGCTGATAGCAAGCAACTCAAATGCAAATAGAATTTGGAAATTCGCCCTGGATCTAGAGGGCTTAAACAGGAACGCCGGCATGCATGCCGCAGGCGTGGTCATCTCAAACGAGGAGCTGTGGAACAAAACCCCGCTTTTCCGCCAGCCAAACGCCGAGGAGGATCACTTCGTAACGCAGTATAGTCTAAAGTACCTAGAGGACGTGGACTTAATCAAATTTGACTTCCTGGGATTAAAGACGCTAACCGTGATAGATAACGCCGTCAAGCTTGTAAAAAAGAGATTTGGCAAAGAGATCATCTGGGAGCAGGTCAATAAAAACGACCCCAAAACCTACGAGACGATCAGCAGTGGCCAGACGCTGGGACTGTTTCAGATAGAAAGCGAAGGTATGCAAAAAGTCGGAGCCGATATGCGTCCGGACTGCTTCGAGGATATCATCGCGATGATCTCGCTTTATCGCCCGGGCCCGATGGATCTTATTCCTGATTTCATCAAGCGCAAGCACGGTTTAGAGCCTATCACGTACATTTTCCCCGAGCTTCAGCCGATACTAGAGCCCACATACGGCGTCATCGTATATCAAGAGCAGGTTATGCAGATCGTGCAGACTATCGGCGGCTTCTCGCTAGGAGGCGCCGATCTCGTGCGCCGCGCGATGGGTAAAAAGATAAAAGAGGAGATGGATAGACTAAAGGGTAAATTTATCGAGGGGGCCGAGGCACAGGGGTTAGACGGCAAAAAGGCCGACGAGTTGTTTGAGCTTATTTTGCACTTTGCTTCGTACGGATTTAACAAATCCCACGCCGCGGCCTACACCTACGTGACCTTTCAGACGGCCTATATGAAGACGTACTATCCGGCCGAATTTATGGCGGCTCTCATAACGAGCGAGGAGACCAACGCCGATAAGATTTCGCGCTACATCGACGAGTGCAAGCGCCTAGATATCGCTATCCTGCCGCCATCGGTCAATAAATCGGCCAAAGAATTCTCAGTCGTTAGCGAAGGCGGCAAGGACGCTATCATCTACGGCCTAGGCGCGATAAAGGGCGTCGGAGGCGCGGCGATCGAAAATATCTTAGAGGAGCAGGCTAAGGGCGAATTTAAGGATATCGACGACTTCGTCTCGCGCGTGGATAACTTTAAGGTAAATAAAAAAGTCTTTGAAAGCCTGATAAAATCGGGCTCGTTTGATAGCTTTGGCCTAACGCGCAAGATGATGCTAAACAACCTAGATAACATCGTAGAGGCGTGCAAAAACGCAGCTACTATTAAGAAAAACGCGGCGGAGAGCCTCTTTGGCGACGACGAGAGTATGGCGACGGTTAAAACAAATCTCGTGCGCGACGACTCTGAGCTGGAGCTAAAAACCAAGCTCAAATTTGAGCTAGAAAGCGTGGGTATCTATCTCTCCGGCCACCCGCTAGACGAGTACCGCGAGCAAATCTCAAAGATAAAATACACGCTAAGCGATAAATTTGACGAGCTACCCGAAAACGGCGAGATGCTGCTAGTCGGCAAGATAGAGGATCTAACGACTAGGATCAGCAAGAAAAACGGCAAAAAAATGGGCACGATCGAGATGCTCGATTTTCACGGTACGGTCGAGATCGCAGTCTTTGACAGAGGCCTTGGCGCGGTAGAGTCGATGAGTGCCGATGAGCGCGATTTGCCGCATGCGTTTAAGGTTCGCTACTCCAAAGACGGGCAGTTTATGCGCATAAATTTGGATAAAATTTTGACTCTTGACGAGGCTATGGGTATGGATTTTTCGCATCCGCTCGAAAAATACAAAGAGCAAATCGAGCAGATAAAACACACGCCCAGCAAGGATTTTGGCAAGATAGATAAAACGAGCGAAATCCTAGTCGTCGGCAAGATCGCCGAGATCGCTAAAATCCCTAGCAAAAAAACCGGCAAAGAGTTTATGATGCTAAGCATTATGGACCTTTTTAGCACGTTTAAGGTCGCGGCGTTTGACTCCGAAAAAGGGCTCATCGAGAGCCTAAGCGACGAGCAAAAGGACGCTCCGCTAGCCTTTAAGGTGCGCTACTCCCGCGACGATCAGGGCGCTCGCATAAATCTAATCGACGTCGTAAGCCTCGAGGACGCGCGCGATATGAATTTCCAAAGCAGAAGCTTTAAACAGCGCAAGGAAAGTAGCAGCAATGGCAGCTACCAAAACGGCTCGGCCGCTAGCGAAAACAGAGTCAAAAGAGAGCTTGAGGATCTGGTTTTGGAGCTAAATTTGGACGAAACGGGCAAGGATCTCATCACGCAAATTTACCGCGTCGCCATCGGCGAACACCGCGCCGCAGCCGATAAAAACAACAAACGCCTGATCATCCGTATCAAGGACGCGCAGGAAGGCCGCGCACTGGTTTATACGACGGAGTTTATCGTGGGGGATGGGTTTAGCGAGAGGGCTTTAGAGCTAAAACAAGCCGTTTAAATTTGACGGCTTGTCTTTTGAATTTAAAGTTGAGAAATTCGTCTATCTAAAAGAGCTAATAAGGCTTGAAAAAGCATACTAAGACTCGTGGGTAAATCGCAGAAAAGAAAAATCTGGACGTAAAAGTCCAGCCGTTTTCTTATAAAT
>JBHRQF010000091.1:0-5929 GCA_042645325.1 Campylobacter sp.
CCTTGGCCTGCGCGCTTATCTGCACGCCAAGCTCGCTCAAAAATGCCTCGTTGCCCGCTATCACGCTATCATCGTCGCTCTTTACGCCGCGTCCCGCGATGTTTTCAAAGCCCTTTTCATCGCCTAAAATTTTAAGCCCGAGCTCGCTTGCGTATCTAACGATCGCAGCAGATATCGGGTGCGAGCTTTTGGCCTCTAGCGCGGCGATTTTGGCTAAATTTTCATCGTTTATATCGGTAAAATTTACCGAAATTTCGCCCTTGGTTAGCGTTCCGGTTTTGTCAAATACCGCGTATTTTACGCCGCCAAGAACCTCTAAAACCTCGGGATTTTTAATTAGGATTCCGTTTTTAGCGCCTAGAGATAGCGAGGAGACGATAGCTATCGGGGTAGCTAACCCCAGCGCGCAAGGACACGAGATAATCAGCACGCAAACCGCGCTTAGCACGCCTTGCAGCGCATTTCCCGTAAGCGCAAACCACGCAAAAAACGTAACGACGGCGATAGCGATCACGCTAGGCACGAAGATATTTGCCACGCGGTCGGCAAAGCGGCTAATAGTCATCTTTTTGCTCGACGCATCGCTTAAAAGCTCTAAAATTTGCGACAAAAGCGTTTGATTAGCGAGCTTAGTAACCTTTACGTTGATGTAGCCGTTTAAATTTATCGTTCCGGCATTGACCTCGTCGCCTTGTTTCTTGTAGACAGGGAGGCTCTCGCCCGTTAGCATCGAGGTATCGATCTCTGCGCCGCCGTTTATCACGACTCCGTCGCAAGGCACCGCGTAGCCGCTCTTTACGACCGCGACGTCGCCTATTTTTAGGCTCACGGCATCGACTTCCAGCGCGCTGCCGTCTTTTTGTAGTACGAGAGCGGTCTTTGGCGACATATTCATGAGCGATTTTATATAATCGCCCGCGCGAGCTTTTGAGCGCTCTTCTAAAAATTTACCCAGCAGCACGAAAGCCGTTATCATGGCTGCGCCAGAAACGTAGAGGTGGCGCATGTTTTCGGGTAGGTGCTCGCCCGCGATAAAAACGCCCAGCGAGTACGCAAACGCCGTGCTAGTACCCAGTGCTACGAGTACGTTCATGTCGAAATTTTTATTTTTTAGCGCGCCGTAAGCATGGATGAAAAAATCCCGCCCGCACGTAGCTAGCGTGATAAAAGCAAGCGCCAGCATGATAGCTGATTTTGCCGCGCTTGGCTGCTCGCTCATCTCAAGCGCCATGATCACCGCGCTAAAAGCCGCGGCGGCAAGGAAATTTCGGCGTAAATCTAAGATATGCTTCTCGCGCTTGGCTTCAAATTCCGCCAAATCCTTTGCCACGCCGTAGCCTAGTTTTTTTATTTTTTCTTCTATCGCGGCTTGTACTTCGGCGTTTTCTATGATAAATTCGCCCGAGCCGTTTGCGAAGCTGACCTTCGCGTCTAGCACGCCGGCTATCTTTTTGGTTACGCGCTCGATGGCGTTTGAGCAGTTTACGCAGGTCATGCCCGCGATATTTAGTTTGATATTTTGCATCAAATTTTCTCTATGACGCTAAATCCCAAATCATCCAGCTCCTCTTTAAATTTCGCCTCGTCCTTGCCGTCTAAATTTACGCTCACGACCCTTGGTTCTACGCCAAGATCAACCTTTATCTCGCCGTATTCGTCCTCAAGAGCGTTTTTTATGGTGTTTGCGCAGTTTTCGCAGTGGATATTAGCAACCTTAAATTTAGTCATTTTATCTCCTTTATCATGTGGTAGTATTTGTGAAAATTTATGATCATTTCGCAGTCGGTCTCAAAGCCCAAACGCTCGTAAAAAGCCATGGTTTTAGGCTTTTTTTCATCAACGATGAGGGCTACTTTTTTGATATTTCGTTTAGGCGCGAGGGTAAAGATAAATTTGATCAGCTCTTTTGCGATGCCTCGTCCGCGAAATCTCTCGTCCACGGCAAGACTATCGATATATAGCTCGTCTGCAAAGCACTCCGTCTGCGGAAATTCGCTTAAACCGAGCATCTGCAAATGCGTCCTGATAGGCCCATCTAGCGTTTCAATCTCGCCTCCGTCGTAAGCGCAAATCGCCCCCGCGATCTCGCCGTCAAATTTGAAAACGAAAACGTTGTTATAGCTTAGGCGGTTTATCTCGCTGCGAAAAAATTTATGCAAAATTTCATCGCTCTTAGCGGGATCGCTCACGCCGCTAAGCGTAAAAGCGATGTCCTCCATGGCTAAATTTAACAGCTCTATGCAGCGCGCGGCGTCGTCTTTTTGGGCATTTAAAATCATACGCGGATTATAGGACTTAAAGCTAAATTTTTTGCTAATACGCTCAAAACCTCGCGTTTTTAAAAAAATGCAAAATTTTTTAGATATAATTGAGCAAAAATTTTTAAAGGAACAAAATGGGACGAGCGTTTGAATATAGGCGCGCCGCGAAGGAAGCGCGCTGGGACAAGATGAGCAAGGTTTTTCCAAAACTCGCAAAAGCCATAACCGTGGCAGCTAAAGAGGGCGGCACCGAGCCTGATATGAACCCGAAACTTCGCGCCGCGATAGCTGCAGCCAAGGCGCAAAATATGCCAAAAGACAACATCGATGCGGCGATAAAACGCGCCAGCGGCAAGGACAGCGCGGATATCAAGACTATCTTTTACGACGGCAAAGGCGCTCACGGCGTGCAAATCATCGTCGAGTGCGCTACCGACAATCCGACTCGCACGGTCGCTAACGTCAAGGCGATATTTAGCAAAAACGGCGGCGAAATCCTGCCTAGCGGAAGCTTAAATTTCATGTTTACGAGAAAGAGCGTTTTTGAGCTTGATATGCCAGCAAAAGAGCTTGACGAGATCGAGCTAGAGCTCATCGACTTTGGTCTAACCGAGATCGAGGAAGAAGACGGCGTGCTCTATATCTACGGCGATTACGCAAGCTTCGGAACTCTTAGCGAAGGCATCGAAAAACTAGGCCTCGAGGCCAAAAAAGCTAGCCTGCAGTACATCGCAAATTCGCCCGTGAGTCTAGACGAAGGGCAAATGAACGAACTAGAAAAACTACTCGATAAGCTCGAAGACGACGACGACGTGCAGGCGGTTTATACAAATATCGAATAAAATTTAAGGAACAAAATGAGAAACGACGAACTAAAAATCTACGACATCGACGCAGCCGAGCTTGCTAAGCTCAAATTTGCCGTAATCCACACCGAAAAAGGCGATATGAAGCTCGAGCTTTACGGCGACGAAGCGCCGCAAGCAGTGACAAATTTCGCTCATCTAGCCAAAAGCGGCTTTTACGACGGATTAAATTTCCACCGCGTGATCCCAAATTTCGTGATCCAGGGCGGCTGCCCGCACGGTACGGGCACAGGAGGGCCGGGCTGGCGCATAAAATGCGAGTGCGTAGGCCAAAAACACAAACATAAACGCGGAACGCTATCTATGGCGCATGCCGGACGCGATACGGGCGGCAGTCAGTTTTTCGTCTGCCACAGCGCGCAGCCGCACCTTGACGGCGTACATACGGTGTTTGGACAGATCGTGGATGAACCTAGCCTAAAGACGCTAGATAGTGTCAGGCAAGGCGACAAGATAAACTCAATCGAAATTTTAGAGAGTTTGTAAAATTTGACGAAATTTGCGGCGGTGGGTAAAATTTGACCAAAATCGCTGCAATTTTTATCTTTTTATATAAATTTATTTGTTAAAATAGCTTTTTAATAATTTTTAAAGGACACCTCTTGAACCCAAGCGTTTCAAACGCGGCAAAACCGCAAAAACCTTTTCTTATTAGAATGTTTACCAACCTAGCGTTTTGGGTGGTTTTCGGCATCGTCGCCGGTATCGCGGTCGGCATGATCTTCCCGGATCTAGGCATCGCGAGCAAGCCTGGCATCGACTACTTTATCAAAGCCTTAAAAGCCCTCATTGGACCGATTATTTTCCTCACGATAGTCTCAGGCATCATCGGACTTGAGAGTATGAAGGAACTAGGCTCTATCGGACTTAAAGGATTTATTTACTTTGAGGTCGTTAGCACCATAGCTCTTGCCGTGGGAATAATCTTTGGCGAGACGCTAAAACCGGGTCACGATATGCACCTTGACTACACGCAGCTTGACGCCTCCAGCGTAGAAAAATTTACGAGCCAAGCCTCAAATATAGACGCAAATAGCGGAATTTTAGCGCATACGCTTCATATTTTACGCGGCGCTGTGCCGGTTGACGGCATTTTCCCTTATGTGCATTTGCTTGATCCGTTTATCAAATCAAACACGCTTCAAGTGCTATTTTTGGCTATCGTGACAGCCGTCGCGATCTCGTTTTTAAAGCACGACTATAAAAAGAAGATCCTAAGACCGCTTGAAATAGTTCAGCACTGGGTGCTAAAACTGCTTACGATTTTGATGCTATTTAGCCCGGTTGCGGCATTTTCCGCGATGGCGTTTTTGATCGGTAAATTCGGCATCAACTCGCTTTTAGGTATGCTTGAGTTGCTTTTCGTTATGGCTTTTGCGAGCTTGTTTTTTATATTTGTAGTTTTGGGCGTGATTTGCTATTTTGCGAAGGTCAATATCTTTAAATTTATGCGCTTTATCGCAAAAGAAGTCTTAATCGTGTTTGCAACGAGCTCCTCGGAGACCGCGCTAGCTCCACTCATGCAAAAGCTAGAAGCCGCGGGTATCCACAGAGGTGCGGTCGGACTCATCATACCGACGGGATACTCGTTTAACCTCGACTGCACGAACATCTACCTATCGCTTAGCGTTATTTTCCTAGCGCAGGCTTTCGGTATCCCGCTAACAATCGAGCATTTGATACAAATTCTCGTCATCTTGATGGTAACGAGCAAGGGTGCCGTCGGCGTCACGGGCTCTGGATTTATCATACTTGCGGGTACGCTTGCCGCGCTTCCTAGTGCAGGTATCCCGGTCGTTACGGTTGCGGTGCTGCTCGGCGTGGATAAGTTTATGTCCGAGATGCGCGCGGTCGGAAATCTCTGCGGTAACGCCGTAGGCTGCCTAATCATCTCGATCTGGGATAAAAAAGTAGATATGGAGAAATTCCGCTACGCGCTCGATCACCCGGACGAGTTTCACTTCCATTCGTAAATTTAAGGCGGTGGGCTTTTAGCTCATCGCCTCGCTCAAACTACTCAAATTAAAATTCGTATTTAAACCCCGAAATCCTACCTTTATCGTCAAATTTGATCAAAAGCTCTTTGCTAAATTTGGCTACGATCTCGTCTTTGGCTTTCTTAAAAAATCCGCCCTTTTCGACGTTTTCATCAAATTTGACTCCGTTAAATTCCAAAAAGCTTTTGATAAAAATTTTATGATCTACGTCGTGATTTTGTATGCAGTCGCTTGCGATTTTAACAAACTCGTGCGCGCCAAGAGGCTCAAAAAGCGAGGTCGGCGCGTCAGTGATCGCTACAAACGCGCAGCCCTTATCGTGCCTGCAGCCGTAGTAGCATAAATTTTCGCCCACCGCGCCGCATGCGGAGATACAAAGCGTATGGCCGTTAAAGGTCTCATCCAGCTCAAAGCTCGGTTCGCTAAAAGCCTGCAAGCCCCACTCCGTCCCCGCGCGCAGCACCTCTGCAGAAAACCGCGTCGCCTCCTCGCCGAAGTTATTTACGTTCGCGTGTCCCCACAGCCACGTGTCGCTCACGTTTGACTCGCTGCCGATAAACTGTATCTTGTAAATTTGATCGCCGAAAGCTATCTCGCAGCTGTCAAAATCCGCGTTCCAGTCAAGATTGCCAACGATATCCGCAAATCTATTTTGCACGGTCGCCATCTTGCCCAGAGTCGCCGAAAAAACCTGATGAAAGTCCGAAAAGTCGCCTACGTAGCGTAAATTTCGCATTTTTGCTCCTTTAAAATTAGTTTGCGAATTATACCGATTAAATTTTAAACTTGCCGAAAAATATTAAGT
>JBHRQF010000092.1:0-5914 GCA_042645325.1 Campylobacter sp.
ATATAATTCCAAAATCTTTTCGACGATTGGGGTTATAGCTCAGCTGGGAGAGCGCTTGAATGGCATTCAAGAGGTCGGCGGTTCGATCCCGCTTAACTCCACCAACTTTTAAATTTCTCCCCAAATTTTGCTTCATCAAAAAATTTTGATTAATTTATATTTTATAGTTAATATCGCAATCCTTGAAAATAGTATTTTAAGCTTGCTTGTGTTAGTATCGGCAAAATTTAGTACGGGAAAAAGATGCAAGATTACTCCGTTTTAGACGTTTTATCCAACAAAAAAGTCCTTTGTTTAGAGGATGAACCATATATATTAAAAAATATGATCGACTCCCTCGAGCTGTTTTTTGCCGAAGTAAAAGGTGTAAGCGACGGCATCGAGGCGCTAGATGAAGCTATGAGCGGCTCATACGACGCCCTCGTCCTAGACGTCAGCGTCCCGCACATGGACGGTTTAGAGGTAGCTAAAAAGATCCGCTCTGCAAATCGCAAAATCCCTATCGTCATCATCTCAAGCCACACCGAGCAGGAGTATTTGTGGCGCGCAGTCGAGCTAAAGATCACGAGGTATCTATCAAAGCCCTACGATAAAGATACGTTTATAAAGGCGCTAGAAGACGTCGCGATGGAGCTCATCGACCATACGCCGATGTTTAGTATTAATAGCGAGCTCAAATACGACTTTAGTAAAAAAATCATATATATAAAGGAAGAGGCCTGTCGCCTCTCCAAAAGCGAAAGCAAGCTTTTGGAGTATTTTTTAAACAACAAAAATCAAACGATCACTTACGAGCAGCTGTTTGACTACATGTGGGAATTTGAACAACCGACCAAAGAGGCCATCAAAACCATCGTAAAAGAGCTGCGCCGCAAGATCGGCAAGGACACGATCAGAAATTTATACGGTGTAGGATATCTATGTGAAGTCCAAATTTAAATTTATCGTCCTGCTGCTCGTCGTTTTGTACGGCGCCATTACCGTTTTGGTTTTTAACTTTTACCGCGACCTTGCGCTAAAAGACGCCAAGCAGGAGGCCGTTTACGTGCTAGATGCGATGAATGGCATACGCGACTACATCTCTACCGTCCAGCGCCCGCTCATAGATGAGTTAAAAGATCACGGCGTCATAGACAAAGACCTTTTTGACCCCAGACTTATGTCCTCATCCTATATAGCTCGTCAAATTTACAAAATCCAGCTCACTAAAAAAAACATAAACTACGACTACAGGCTAACGGCGACGAATCCGCTAAATCCCGAACACGAAGGCACAGAATTTGAAAATGAAATTTTAGAAGGGTTTAAGGAGGGCAAATACGAGGTCTACTCTGACGTAATCAAAGACCAAAACGCCTCGTACTTTTTCGTCGGCCTTCCTATCAAAAA
Source organism: Campylobacter sp. (assembly GCA_042645325.1). Taxonomy (GTDB): domain Bacteria; phylum Campylobacterota; class Campylobacteria; order Campylobacterales; family Campylobacteraceae; genus Campylobacter_A. Next base: position 1,390 of record JBHRQF010000092.1, read on the forward strand.
CTCCCACCCGTCCTGCGTCGAGTGCCACAACATAAACAGCGCGCCTAAAAAAATGCTCGAACAATACGGAAATTTAAATAATTTCGAGGGCAAGGTCGGCGACACGATAGCGATGGTGAGCTTTAAAATCCCGGTAAAAAGCATTTTGCTCTATCATAAACAGGAGTTTATCGTTAGCGGCGTGGCGATCACGGCGATCTTTGCGGCGTTTTTATTTTTTGTTTATAAAATCCACAAAAGCAACGAAAAAACCAAGTTGCAAAACGAGCTTTTGATGATAAATCAAAGTCGCCTGGCCTCGATAGGTGAAATGATCGGAAATATCTCGCACCAGTGGCGCCAGCCTCTAGCCCAGATCAGCTCGACTCTGGTAAATTTGGAACTTTACTCCGAGCGAGGCAAGCTAAGCGAGCAGAGGCTAAAAGAGGCCATCGAGGAGGCAAACGAGCAGGTCAAATTTATGTCTGACACCATCGAGGACTTTAAAAATTTCTTTAATCCAAATATGCCAAAGAGCGAATTTGACGCAAAGCAGGCCATAGAGCAGGCTTGTAAAATTTTAAACGCGACACTCAAAAAACACGTCATAGACGTAAAAGTCGAGATAAAAGAAAATTTTACACTTTACGGCAACATAAACGAACTTATTCAAATTTTAATTAACATTATAAATAATGCCAAAGAAGCATTTTTAAATCTGCCGCAAGAGCGGGCGCAAGCAAACCGATGGCAAATTTTAATAACCGCCCTTTTGCAAAACGGAGAACGCGCGATAACGCTCGAAAATAACGCCGGCAATATAGATAAAGGCGTGATAAATAAAATTTTCAAGCCGCATTTTACTACGAAAAAATCAGGCAGTGGGCTTGGACTGTATATGAGTAAGGTAATAGCCGAAAAAAATAACGCCCGAATTTACGCGCAAAATATAAATCAAGGCGTAGTATTTACTATTAAATTTAAAAATTCATAATTTATTAAATTTCCCCTTTTTTCGCCCCCTTTTTACGATAGCATTATCAGTATGAAATCTTTTTGATTTTAGATCCAAAATTTATAAGGAGGGCGCAATGAGGAATTTAAGTAAAACCTTATTAGGTTTGCTTATGGGCGTTAGCGTCTTCGCATCGCAAGCCTGTTGCGAAGAACACAACATGCAGATGTCTCAACAAGCGCGAGACGTCATAGCAAACCCAAAAGGTACGCTTCAAACTAGAGGCGTAATATCCTTGCAAGACTACATCGTAGAAGAGCAAGAGATGTATGAGTGGCTGTTTAAAAACCACCCGATTTTCACAAAATACGGCGGTAAAACAGTCGGTAAACTGGACGTTCATGACCGTGGACTTGAGTGGCTTGCCGAAGGTCACGGCTTTGACATGTCAAAAGCCAGTAAAAGAGACGGCGGCAAGGGCTACAGCTCTATGATGTATAGGATACCTGCAGGTTCGTCTTTGCAGTTTCCTAACAAATTCGTAGGATCAGAAAAGTGCGGCGAGTGCCACCCTGCGCAGTACGAGGTATGGAGCAGATCGCGCCACGCCACTACTATCCGCTTCCCCGGCGAGCACCCGGAGGTTAACAACAACCTAACCGATCCGGTATTTAGCCCGGATACCGCGTCTATCTTGCCTCAAGGTATTACTCCGGACGTTATTTACGCCACCGTCGGACACCTAAGAACCAAATTCGGCTACGTAGACGCGTGGCTACTACGCGGTACTTATCACATAGAGGGCGGTAACCTAAAAGACGGTACTGGTCAAGTCGTAGCCGGCGGTAACCAATTCCAAAGAACTTGGGCGTTAAATTTAACTCCTGAAACAGTTAAGAAAATCAAAGATTTCGTTCCTGATTTTCCGGAAACTCTAGCTGATTACGGCGATAACGGCGGATACGTCAGAGGCCTAGCATCATACGCAGCTAAATACAAAAAGTCAATGTTCTTCCAAGCAAACGGCTCTTACTGTGAAGTTTGCCACCCGTTCAAATTTGACTTTAAAACCAAGAAAGAGTTCTATGCGGCTCTAGGTAATGCTAAAGAGCTTCAAAAACACACTATCTCTAAAGGCGTAAGCTGTGAGGAGTGTCACGGAGCCGGCGGTCACCTTGATGGAGCTACAAACTTTAGAACATCAAACTGCGAACGCTGTCACCAAAGATTTAACTATAGCCCAGACCTAGCTCGCGCTAATCCTCTAAACCAAGGCAAGCTTGATCTATCTCTAAGCTCTAAATTTAAATCAATGGGACCAGGATGCGGATCTGAGGGTTCACAATCATACTTTACCGCTCACTACGATAAAGGTATGCGCTGCACCACTTGCCACGATCCACACGATAACACAGGTCCGGTTGTAGGCGATAAGACTATCAAGGGCGTAAACTATAACTCAGAGCAAGGCTACCTAAGTGCGCTTTACACTAAACCAAAAATCAGAAAAGATTGTCAAGATTGCCACAAAGAGCAAGCATACATCGCTTCTAGAGCCGATACACACAAAGACAACACTTGCGCATCTTGCCATATGCCGTTCATGATGAGCTGCGAGAACTTCTACGCTATCCAGTTCCAAGACAACGCTGGATTTGATACACAAAGAAGATCTCACATCTGGAAGATCGACGTAGATCCAACTAGAAAATCTCTAGTTGCAGGCGACGCGGCTAAAGGACCAAGAGACGCTAAAGATTGGCACTTCCAAAGAGATAAAAACGGACACAACTTCGTTGACCTAATGTGGGCGTGCGCTAGAACGTCTTGGGCCGATAAAGATATGCAAGATACTAAAGGCTGCCACAGCCCTGTTTTATCTGAGCTAAAACCTACCCTACACTTCAAGAACCAAAAACAGGTTTACGACGAAGTAATGGGATGGCAAACTCCTGTTAAAAACGACTTCTCTCAAGTCAAAATCGGTATCGAGGGACTTTATGCTATCTTAGAAACTAAGAAACTAAGCCCTAGCGATAAGACGAGAGTTTATGAGCTAATCGAAAAAGCGCAAGACACTGTAGACTTGCTACAAAAAGATGGCTCATGGGGTATGCACGGCTTTAAATACACAAAACAAAGACTTGATGCTTCTAAAGAGTACATCAAAGAAGCCCAAAGAATCATAAACAACAATTTATGATGCGATTACGGATGCCGCGATTTTGCGGCGTCCAAATTTAATAAGGTAAAATTTATGCGTTTTAAACTTAGCAAAAACCCGCTTTTAGCTCTCTGCCTAACGGCTAGCTGCGTTTTGTGCGCAAGCGCTGCAGACAAAGAAGCGATGACGCAAGAGCAAAAAGAATCATACAGTATCGGAATTTCAACCGGAACCTATATCTCCGCACAACTAAAAAAACAAGAAAGCCTAGGCGTTAAATTTGACAGCAAGGCTATTTTAGACGGCTTTGCCGACGCCTTTAAAAAAGAACAAAAACTAACTGACGAAGAGATCATCTCTCTACTAAACCAAAGAGACGAAAAACTAAATAAGCTAACCCAAGACGCGCTTAAAAAAGCGCTTGAAAAAAATTTAAAAGAGGGCGAAGAATTTATGGCGAAAAACGCCAAAAACAAAAAGGTCAAAACGACTAAATCAGGGCTTCAGTACGAAGTCATGGCTGTCGGCGACGGCGATAAGCCAAGGCCTGAGAGCGTAGTCGCGCTAAACTATAAAGCCTACCTCATAAACGGCAAAGTTTTTGACGACACGTACTCTAGAAACGAGCCTGCGATCCTTTCTATGGTAAATTTGATAGACGGCTTACAAGAGGGCCTCATGATGATGAACGGTAACTCAAAATATAAATTCGTCATCCCGTCTCACCTAGCTTACGGAGACGAGGGCGCAGACGAGATACCGGGCGGCTCGACGTTGATTTTTGAAGTCGAGCTAGTAAAGGCGCTAAAACCTGGCGAACTAGCCGGCGCAGCCAAAAAACTAAGCGAAACTCAGCCGCGAAATTTCCATGGCGCGCATAGCCACGGAAGTAGCGTTGGTAGATAAATTTAGGATATTTAATCCATACGGATGGAGAAGAATATGAAAGAGCAAAATACAAGAAGGACGTTTTTTAAATTCCTTGCTTCTGGTGCGGCGGTTGCGGGAGCGACTAGCGTACTGGGCAAGAGTATAAATTTAGACGCCTCTACGGAAAACGGCAAAAAGCCGCACTACGGCATGATCTTCGATCAGAACAAATGCGTCGGCTGTACCGACTGCGAGGTCGCCTGTCAAAAGGTAAATTTGGTCCCAAAAGGCCAAATGAGGCTTTTTATCCAGGATAAAACCGATCCGCTAAATTTGAAAGAAAAGCGCTATGTTAGAGTATCTTGTCAGCAGTGCGAGGACGCGCCGTGCGTGAACGTCTGCCCGACAAAAGCCTGCCACAAGGACGAAAAAACGGGCATAACGACGATGAACACCGATGATTGCATCGCCTGTAAATACTGCATCGTAGCCTGTCCTTACGACGTGCGCTTTATAAACCATGATACCAAAGCCGCAGAGAGCTGCAACTTCTGCTT
>JBHRQF010000093.1:0-5904 GCA_042645325.1 Campylobacter sp.
ATGGGCGGACTTCGCCGCGATATGACCGATAACGAGATAAAAAAGGGCATCGAGATGATAAACAAGCTCGACGTTCAAATTTCTGAAATTTGGGACGCGGTTATGGACGATAAACGCCAAATCGCGCGCTGGAAAGGCGTGGGCGTGCTAGATAAGCAAGTAGCAAGAGACTTTAGCCCCGTGGGTCCTAATATGCGAGGCTCGGGTCTAAAGCGCGACAACCGCTACGACCATCCTTACGATTTCTTTAAAAATATCGAATTTAAAGTCTACGTAGAGCACGGCGGAGACGTATTTAGCCGCGAAGTCGTGAGATATAACGAGCTAAAAGAGTCCATACATATCATCAGGCAGTGTTTGGAGCTAATGCCTCAAACGCCGATATCAATCGATCCAAAAACGATGATAAAGCCTGAAAATTTCGCCCTCGGACACGTAGAAGCTCCTCGCGGCGAAAACGTCCACTGGATCATGCAAGGCAGCGCGCAAAAGGTTTATCGCTGGAGATGCCGCGCGGCTACTTATAACAACTGGCCTAGCCTTCGCTATCAGTTCCGCGGAAATAATATTTCAGACGCGGCGCTCATCGTTTGCTCGCTAGATCCGTGCTACTCTTGCACCGACCGCGTTACCGTAGTGGACGTAAATACCAAAAAGAGCAAAATTTTAACCGAAAAAGACCTTAAGAAATTTTGCCAAACGGGCAAAATTAGCAAAAAGGATTTAAGATGATGAAGTTATTTGACGTAACCGAAAAATACGGAAAGGCGACCTACGCCTATCCGTTTGAGCCTTATAAGGTGCCAGAAAATTTCCGCGGGCAGCCGTTTTACACCTACGAGCTTTGCATAGGCTGCGCGGCGTGCGGCGTAGCATGCCCTAGCAACGCCATAGAGCTAAAGATGAACGAAAAGCAAGATAAGCTCGTGTGGCAGTTTGACTGCGGACGATGCATATTTTGCGGACGCTGCGACGAGGTTTGTCCAACCGGCGGCGTGCGCCTAAGCCAGGGTTTCGAGCTTGCGGTTAAATTTGACAAAAGCGCGCTAATCCAGCGCGGCGAGCTAGAGATGCAAAAGTGTAAATGCTGCGGCAAACCCTATACGCCCGTTCGCCTTATCAACTATACTTTTTCAAAGCTCAGCACGGCAAATTTGCTCCCGGGCAGGTTAGAAGAAGCCAAAGACTATCTATATATCTGCCCCGAGTGCAAAAAAGCCCAAGCCGTAGAGCGCATAACTAAAGACGTAGAGGAGGGGATAAAATGAGCCTTTATCAAGTTCCCGAAAATATAAAAACGGCAAACGACCTAACCGCAAAGTTAGAACATCTAAAAAATATCAAACGAAGCTTTAGCGTCTACCGCATCGACTGCGGCAGCTGCAACGGCTGCGAGATAGAAATTTTCGCCGCTATCACGCCGATGTGGGATCCGGAGCGCTTCGGATTTAAGCTAGTAGCCAATCCTCGCCATGCGGATATTTTACTCTGCACCGGCCCGGTTACGCGCCAGATGTATTATCCGCTGCTTCGCGCTTACGAGGCTGCGCCAGATCCAAAGATCGTGGTAGCCTTTGGTGCATGCGGCAGCACGGGCGGTATCTTTTACGACGCTTATAGCGTTTGGGGCGGCATAGATAAGATTATCCCCGTAGACGTCTATATCCCGGGCTGTCCTCCGCATCCGGCTAGCGTCATATACGGCCTTGGTATGGCTCTTGGCATCATAGATCAAAAGCTGCAAAAAAGAAGCTTCGAGCAAGACGACTGCAAAGCCCCCGCCGTAAAAGAGTCTATCATAGGCGATATACTTTTCGAGCGCGATTTGGAAGCCGAGGCAAAGAGGCTAATGAGCTATATCTTCGGCAGGACGCTGTTTGCTAAATATATGGACGCGGCCAAAACTTCTCCTGATATCCACGACGTAGCGGCTACTAAAAAAGTAATGCTAGAGGCTATCCATAAAGAAGAAGACCCTAGATACGCCGAGTGTATGGGGCTGCTTTATAACGACGTCTATCTAAAATACGCCAAAGCAAAACGCGATACGCAAAACGCCATCGACGTCAAAAAAGAAATTTGGGATAAACGATGATACGAGTCTATAAACTCGCCCGCCGCCACATGGACGAAAACGAAAAGATGCCAAAAGAGCTAAAAGATATCAAGCTATTTTCAGTCTGCGTCGGACACGGCGTGGGGACGGTGGACTTTAGCGAAAAATCGCTCGAAATACCCGACGAGGAGTTTGAGCGTATCGTCGCTAACGGCGGCGAATACGTCAAATTTAAGCTGGGAAATTTAAGCAAGTATTTTGAAGTGGAGATATTTAGGGAGCATGCGGCAAGGCTCATCCCCGAGCTTTGCGAATGTGAGCTAAAAAAAGAGCTTGAAAATCTGCGCGAGGGATATCTGGTGCTTAGGAAGGACTTTTGATGAAGATTAGCTCAAATCGGACAAACGCTTACGGGTTAAATTTAGTGCGCGGAGAGCTTTTAGGATGAAAAAGGCTTTACTTTGCATCGGTAATCCCATGCGCGGCGACGACGACGTAGGCAACGAAACCGGTCGGATCGTCGAGGCGAATTTGAAAGATTGGTGTGTATTTTACGGACAGGACGTGCCTGAAAACGAGTTTGGCGCGCTTAGAGAATTTGAGCCCGATATCATCGTCGTGGTAGATGCTATGAGCGGGTTTAAGGACGGAGCGATCGAATTTTTTGATCTAAGCAACGAGCGCGACTATATCTACTCGACGCACAACCTACCTACGCCCGTACTTTTAAGCTACCTGCGTAAAATTTGCCCCAAAACGCTGTTTTTAGGCATTAGCGTTTTGCTTGAAAACGTGCTTGATTTTAAAGAGGGCTTAAGCGAAAATGCGAAAAAAAGCGCGCAAAAAGCCTTTGAACGTATCTTAGAGATAGATAAAAATTTAAATTAGGAGGAGGAAAAGATGTTAAATCCTGCAGAAACCGCGCAAGCGGTGTCAAATTCGATGGAGCACAAGGCGCATACTCCGTTAGTAAGCATTATTTTTCTAGCTATCATGGCGGGCGCGGCGATTGCTATGGGCGATATTTTCTGGGCGCACTCGACCGTGGGCATGGCTGAAAAGCAGTCTATAGGACTGGCAAATTTCATTGGCGGTATCACCTTTAGCTGCGGACTTATGATGGTCGTTTTTTACGGCGGACATCTATTTACGAGCTCGGTTTTAAGCGGCGTTAGCGCGTATGAAGGCAAGCTAAATTTAGGCAAGACCTTTAGCTACTGGGCGATCGTTTGGATTTTTAACTTCGTAGGCGGCGCGCTAATTGCGTATATGTACTACTACTCTGGCTTACCGCTAAAATACGACGGCTACATCTTGCAACACTTCGTACCGGCCGGTATCGGCAAGATCACGGCGCCGTTTCACGAGCTGTTTATCCGCGGTATCTTTTGTAACGTGTTTGTCTGTATGTCTATTTGGACTGCGACCAGCGAGAGCAACCTTGCGGGTAAATTCTTTGCGATCATGTGGATGATCGGCGCGTTTGTCGCATGCTCTATGGAGCACTGCGTGGCAAATATGTTCATCATCACTGAAGCCATCATCTCTAAGGCTCACTATATAGCAGCAAGCGGCGGCGACGTAAATGCAGCAGCAGCGTTGCTCCATACTACGGCCGATAAGCTAGATGTGCTAAACTGGGGAAATTTCATCGGTAAAAACCTAGTTCCCGTTACGCTGGGCAATATCTGCGGCGGACTTTTCTTTGTGGGACTGGTTGGATTTATGGCGAATAAATTCGACATGAAAAAGAAGTAATTCCCCATAAATGAACGGATTTTAAAAGTAGTTTTTGATTAAGGCGCTCGGTCACATACTACATGTATGCTCCCGTCACGCCTAATCAAAAACTATTTAAACTACGCCTATTCTGTCTTGAATATTTATTACATAGCTTACTAAATTTACAAATTTAACTACATTAAATTTAAAAACTCAAATTTAGCGTTTTTGCCGTGCGGTTTTTGGTATGTAAATTTAAATTTTAGTTCGTATAGCTTTGCAGCTTTTCATAATCCACTATCAAAAATTCATGCGGCGTTATGCGTCTGATGATGTCGTCTTTGATTAGTTCGTTAAAGGCCGTGCTTGCGCTTTGGCGTTTGAGTCCGACGAAGCTTGAGAGCACCTTTAGCGAAAAGGGTAAAAAGACGTAGTGGTAGCCGTTTTGCGTCAAATTTTGCTCGGCGGCGAGCTCGATGAGAAAGTTTGCTATGCGCCCCTTTGCGCTTTCAAAGAGTATCGATTTTATGATCTGGCGCTGCAGCAAGGAGATGTTTACGAGCGTATCGGCGTATGCTTTGGCAAATCTCTCGTTTTTTAGCAGCTCGCCCATATCGCTCGCGTCGATCGAGTAGATCTCGCTGTCCTCCAGGATCTCCAGCACGCACACGTCGTCCACGATCGAGATGTTGTCTTTTTGTAGATGATAGACGATAAACTCCTCGCCGTCCTCGAAAAACGAGAGCTTGCCCGAGCCGCTTTTAAGTATCACGACTTTGATGGATTCGGCGTAGATCGTAGCGCCTTTGGCCAGAAACTCGCGGTTAAATTTAGCAAGCTCGTTTTGATCCAAAACGTCTAAAATATCGGTCTCGAGTAGGCCTAGTCGTGATTTTTTCAAGTTTATCGTTTCTTATGATTATTATTTGGCGATTATTTTATCTTAAATATTTTTAAAGTGTATTAAATTTTGATCAAGCTTTGGGTGATTACTCTGCTGGTTTTGCATATTTGCGCCGCGGTAAAAAGCGAGCTGTAAAATTTGGGCGGCAAATTTAGCCCGTTCTGAGGCTAAATTTTATAAAATAGCTCAAAATTTAAGGACGAAAAATGTTTAACGGACTGATTAGGGAGATCGCGCAGGTTGCGAGCTATTCGCAAAATACCCTGCGACTAAAAGCTGCGTACCGCCCGAATTTAGGCGATAGCGTCGCGGTAAACGGCGCGTGTCTTAGCGTGACGCAGCTGTACTCAGACGGCTTTAGCGTGGAGCTTAGCGCCGAGACTAGAGCGCATATCGCGACGGAAAATTTGCGCGGACGCGTGCATATCGAGCCTGCGATGCGGCTAGCCGACCGCGTAGACGGGCATCTGTTACAAGGCCACGTAGACGCTATCGGCGAGGTTGCACGTATAAAGCTGCGCGAAAACGGGGTTGATTTTTATATAAATTTGCCACCTAGCGTCATGCCTTTGATGGCGAACAAAGGCAGCATCGCAGTCGAGGGCGTGAGTCTTACGATCAACGAAGTTTTGCCCACAGGCGTGCGCCTAACGATCATCCCGATCACGTTTCGCGAGAGTTTGTTCGGCGAGTTTAAGCCGGGGCGCCGCGTAAACGTGGAAAGCGACTTGCTAGCGCGCTACGTGGCTAGGCAGCTGGAGTTTGGTCGCAGTGCCCAAAACAGCGACAAAAGCGAGATCAGCTGGGACGAGTCGCAGCATATCGCGAGCCTTTATTAGGCTTTTGCGAAGCAAAATTTATAGCTTGCGAATTTAGCTTGCAAAACCGCACTCTATACGGAGCGGACGGTGACGAAAAAGGAAAAAATGAAGCAGGAAATTTTAGACGTAGTTTTTGAAAGCGAGCGCTTGAAGCTTGGCTTTACGACGCGTTTTGGCGGAGTAAGCGAAGGGGCGTATAAGGGGTTAAATTTAGGTGATCACGTCGGCGACCTGCCGCAAAACGTAGCTAAAAATCGTGAAATTTTAGCCGCTGCGCTTGGTATCGCGCCCTTTAATCTAAAATTTATGCGTCAAATTCACTCAAATCGCGTGGAAATTTTGCGAGATATTGATGATGAGCTACCGCCTTGCGACGGCGTGATAACGGCGCTTAGAGGCAT
>JBHRQF010000094.1:0-5811 GCA_042645325.1 Campylobacter sp.
GAACAAATTTTATAAAACTAAGAAAACTTAAAGCTCTTGAAATATCGGTAAAATCGGGGTTTGAAAGGGATTTTTATAAGTAAATGGCTCCGGATGCTGGATTCGAACCAGCGACCAATCGGTTAACAGCCGACTACTCTACCGCTGAGCTAATCCGGAACGTTTTAAAAGAAGTCGTATTATATGCAAAAAAACTCCGTTTGTCAATAAATTTTACCTTAAATTTTTGGATATCAAAAAATTAGTAGAACAAAGAGTAACTTTTACCGCAAAATCACGCAAGTCGGTAAAATTTAGCCCCCGCCGCATCTACTATTTTTATCTTTTCGACAGTCAAAAGCTCCTGTAAATTTTGTTTCGAGCTTTCAGAAAAGCTATTTATCACGTCGTTTTCGCTTTGCGGGCGGCGTTTTAATAGCTCAAGTAGCTCCTCTTTGCTAAGCTCGAATTTTTCATCGCCGTATTTTGCTGATGCTATCACGCACGGTACGCCGGAAATTTGCTGCGCAAGCTCACGCAAGAGCTCCTGGCTCACGCCCTTAACCGGATATGCGGGAGGACGGTCGATTGTACTTATATCTACGCGGGCTGGTGAAATTTGATTTAGCGCCGCATTTAGCGCTTCAAATTCAGCTTTCGTGTCGTTTAATCCTTTTACGACCAGGATTTCAAGCACTAGCTCGCCTTTAAATTCTCGCCTAAATTTAACCATCGCAGCCACCAGCCCGCCAACATCGATATTATCGCCCGAGCGATCGATCCTAGCAAAGGTTTTTTGCACAGCGCTATCAAGGTTAAATTTGACGATATCAAGCCCTTTTAGCGCCTCGCAAATTTTATAATCAAGCGCGCCCGAGCCGTTTGAGAGTATTAGCGTTTTAGCCCGGCCTTTTATCAAATTTAGCTCGCGTACTAGCCACGCAAGATCGGGATAAAGCGTCGGTTCGCCGTTTGCCGTGAGCGTGATGACGTCGATATGCGGATGCACGGCAAGTGCGGCCTTCACCTCGGCGATTACTTGCTCTACGCTTGGTGGATTTTCTATCACTGCGACGGGTTTTGCCGCCGTGAGTTCGCAGTAAACGCAGTCAAAGTTACAGCACTTTCGCGCGGGTGATAGATCGACACCCAGCGAAGCGCCAAACCTGCGCGAGCTAACGGGACCAAAGACGATTTGCATTGATTTTCCTAAATTTAAGATGCGCGATTATACTAAAAGCGAGGATAAATTTTATTAAAGCGGATAACAAGAAAAATATTTAAATTTAATACGACCTGGCAGCAAATTTTAAAATACGAAATTCATCTACCGCACAAAAAGCTTTTTAAAAGATATAAAGCAAAATTCGAAAATTTAGTTTCTCTCAAATTTTGCTTTACCCCAATTTAAAAATCATACATAAGAGTCAAATTTGACGGTTCCGCACAAAAAGAACCGTCAAAATGGCTAAAATTTCTTTTTCCTTACGTCTTCTACGATCGCCTTTGCCATGCTGTCTACCTCGGCGGTTACGACGCTCGTATCATTTGCAACCCTGACGTTTTGTTTGGTGAGCTCATCGACCTCGGCTACGCCTTGATTTATCATATTGATAGCTTCGCTTTGTTCTCTGATGCTTTCGCTCATTTCGTTGATACTTTGAGCTAGCACGTTTGCGTTGGCTTCGATCTCGCCGAGAGATTTTTGCGTACGTTCGGCTAGTTTGCGAACCTCATCGGCCACGACGGCAAAGCCCCTGCCGTGCTCGCCTGCACGCGCTGCCTCGATAGCGGCGTTAAGCGCTAGCAAATTCGTCTGATCGGCGATATCGCGGATGATGACGATGATGTTTTTGATCTCTTCAGACTGACGAGTTACGTCTTCGGCTTTTTGGCTGATAGCGTTCATAGAGCTACTCATCTCCTCGACTGCCGCAGCGCTTTCTTGTAGCGAATTAGCCTGCGAATTAGCGCCTTGCGTGACTTGCTGCATCGAGCGAGCTAAAAACTCGGCCTTTTCTTCAAGCGTATGCGCCTGCTCCAAATTTGCCCTTAGCATACCGGCTATTTCTTCGCCTAAAGCATTGATACCGGCAGCTACTTTACCTTCGTCGTCAAGCCTTTTTGTAAAATCCTGATTTTTAAAGCTTTCGAGCAAATTTAAGACCTCGTCGCCGCTTGCGGCTATGGCTTGTTTTAGCGCGATTTGTAGGTCTTTAAAAGTCTGTTTTAGCTGGCTAAGAGCCGGATTTGAGGTGTCGGCGTTTAGCTGGGCTACATAGTTGCCCTTGCCTATCTGCCCTACAAACGCGTTGGCCTCTTTTATGAAGCTATTTTGCTCGGCGAGATTTGCCTCGATTTGCCTGATATTTTCGTTTATCAGCGCGCTCATCTGTCCGATCTCGTCGCTTCCGCTGCGCTCTAACGTTTCGGCTTTGTCGGTTTTATTGTTTAAAAATTCGAAAAATCTCACAAGGCCGTTTTTAGTCTGATCAATACCTGAGATTAAATTTTTACCGATTATGATAGAAGCCAGCAGCATCAAAAGCACACACACGGCGATAACCGTACCGCTAAATACGAGCTGTGCCGTCGCTTCGCTTTTTACCTGCGAGGCTGCATTTTTCATATCGCTTAATAGCTTTAGCTCTAGCTCCCTCATCGCATCTATAGATAAGGTTATTTTTGAAAACCAAGTCGCGGGGTCGTACGATATATCCTCGGTAGCGACTACGTTTTTGATGATGTTCATCGCATCGTTAAAGTCCGCCTTTTTCCTCGCGATAGTATCAAATTCAGCACTGAATTCTTTCGGATTGTACTCGTCAAAATCCTGCATAAATTTATTGATTACGCTATTTAGCGCGACTACTTTATTGTAGTCTTCTTTAGTTATGCTCTTTTTAGTGAAAACTCCGTTTAGAGTTGCTCGCAAGATACCGAATGATTCCTTTATCTCCCCGACGATAATAATGCGTTTTAAATCATCAACGAGGCTAGGCTCTAGTTTGTCGCTATATCCGTTTATAGCGATAACTTCTTTTCTTAGTATTTTAGTTATACGTCCGATTAGATTATCGCCGCTTCTTTGATCTACGCCCGAGCGAATGCTAGCTATCTCTGGAGCTATTTCGTTCTTTTCCGCAAGCTTCTCAAGCGCCGCATCCACGTTCTTGCGCTGTGCCACGAGTTTAGCATTATCTCCCCCGGCTAGCACTCCGGAGCTAAAACCGCGCTCTTTTTGCATCTCGTGAATGAAGTCGTTTTGATTTATGATCGTATCGACGATTCGCTCGCTGTAATCGGCTTTATCGCGAGTTTTGATAATACCGTTTAACATATAGGCGCTAATGATACCAAGACCTATTAGCCCGACTAGAGCTATGACTAAAATTTTAAGTTTTATGCTCAGATTGTTCATCCTTCCTCCTTTATCTTACGCTTTTTTCTTGCACTCGTTTTACAAAATATTTCGCGTTTTCTACGGGAACATCCGGCAAAATACCGTGTCCGAGATTAAAGATATGCGGCGCGTTTTTCATCGTCTGCAAAATTCGTTCCACACCGACGTCGATCGCCTCCTTGCTATAAAGGCGCGTAGGCTCCATGTTTCCTTGAAGGACGTATTTCGGGCTTAGTTTTTCTTTAGCTAGCTCGATCGGCGTACTCCAATCCACGCCGAAAACCTCGAAATTTCCCGAAATTTTATCCAGATATCCGCTTATACCTTTTGGAAAAACGATAACCGGAATTTGCGGAAATTCGGCCTTAAGCGCATCCACTATATCCATGATATACTTCCAGCCAAACTCAAAATAAGCCTCATCCTCCAGCGCGGCCGCCCAGCTATCAAAAATTTGAACCGCATTTACGCCGGCTTTTATCTGCTCTTTCATGTAGCCTATGAGCGCGGCCGTGACCTTGGCTAAAATTTGATGCATAAACTCGGGATTTGAATATAAAAGCTTCTTGCTAACCGCATAGGTTTTCGTCCCGCCGCCCTCGATCATATAAGTAGCTATCGTCCACGGCGCCCCGCAAAAGCCGATCAGAGCCTTATCCTGCGCCAAATTTTCGCGCGTTAGCTTGATCGTATCGTATACGTAGTTTAAATTTTTGATCGATTTTTGAACATCCAGCCGATCTAGATCATCTCTCGTCTTGATCGGATCGCTAAATACGGGCCCCTCGCCTTGGACAAATTTAAGATCCATGCCCATCTCTAGCGGCACGACGAGGATATCGCTAAAAAGTATCGCCGCATCGACGCCTAAAATTTCAACCGGCTGTATCGTAACCTCGCTGGCTTTTTTATAATCCTTACAAAGCGATAAAAAATCTCCCGCCGCAGAGCGAACTCGCATGTACTCGGGCAGATACCGACCTGCCTGTCGCATCATCCAAACGGGCGTATAAGGCGTAGGTTTTTTTAAACAAGCGTCGATGAAAATCATATATTTCCTTTAAATTTTTAGCGATTTTATCTAAATATTTATTAAATTCTAATCCGCCCACTTACTTTCGTCTAATTTTTTTTCATTTTTGGCCACAACTAGCGCGCCCAGCATATCTCCCGTGACGTTCATCGACGTGCGCCCCATATCAAGGATCGCATCGATACCTAAAATCAGCGCATACGCAGCGGCTACCGCGCTTCCGCCCTCAACTTTTAGGCCGACTGATTCAAGCACCATCAAAAGCATTATCGCGCCCGCTCCAGGCACTCCGGCAGTTCCCACGGCAGCCAGGACGGCCGTTAGTATTATGGTCATTTTAGCCCCAGAGTCAAGCTCCACGCCCACGGCGTTAGCGATAAACATCGCGCAGATACCTAGATATATGATCGTGCCGTTCATATTTACGGTGGCGCCCACGGGAAGTGCAAAGCCGTAAATTTGCTTTGGGATACCCATGTCTTCTTCGGCCGTTTTCATCGAGATAGGCAGCGTTCCGCCCGAGCTTCTAGTTACAAAAGCCGTCAGCATAGGTGATCGAACTTTTTTTAGAAATTTAAACGGATTGATTTTAACGATCAAGCAAATCAAGAAATAAACGACGAAAATTTGAGCCGCAAAGCCGATATACGCGCTAACCGTGACGCCTAAAAGCGGCCCGAAAGCCTTTACGCCTTGCTGCGAAAATACAATAAATATAAGCGCAAAAACGCCAAACGGCGCGTACTCCATGATCCATCTTATGACGTAAAACATGATGTGGTTGATCCCGTCAAATACGTCGTAGATCAAATTTCCCAGCCTACTAAGCCTCTCATCTTTGCTATCCTTTAAAAACGAAAGCGCGACGCCGAAAAACAGGCTAAAAGTTATGATTTGTAAAATTTCGCCCTTTGCAATAGCTTCAAAAGGGTTAGTGGGAAATAAATTTACGAGTATCGACGACATGCTAGGCGCATTTGCGGCCTTGCCTGCTACGTCGCCGCTGCCGGTTATATGTAGCCCTGCTCCCGGCTCCAAGATAAGTCCGACCGCAAGCCCGACTATGATGGCAAGAAACGACGTCAATATGTAAAAAATCAGCACCTTTGCCCCAACTCTGCCAAGATCGGAAGGCGAGATGGAACTACAGCCCACTATGAGCGAGGCCATAACGATAGGCACGATGATCATTTTAAGAAGTCTTATGAACACGTCGCCAAAAGGCTTTAGGATAACTATCGCGTCCTTTGCGTCTTGAAAAATGATGCCGCAAACGGCGCCCAAAATAAGTCCGGCTAAAATTTTTAGAAGCAAATTCGCCTCGAAATATTTTTGGATTATCCCGCGTTTAGCGTTTGGTTGCACGAAATCTCCTTTAAATTTAATCCGTGAATTA
>JBHRQF010000095.1:0-5764 GCA_042645325.1 Campylobacter sp.
GGCTAGACACACGCTACCCTCGCCCCTGCTAGCGTCTGCGACGACCAAATTCGCCTCAAATGGATCAAGCCCTCGCTCCACGCACTCGACCGAGGCGTAGAATGATTTTAGATCGATGACGGCGTAGGCTGGAGCTTGGGTTTTCATAGGTGGTTAAATTTGCTTGCGCGCTAGGCGGAGTTAAAAAGCGACGAGGCGAGCCAAATTTGACTCCGCCGCCGCAAATACTTTTAAATTTAGCCTAAAACGCATCGTCGATGGCTTGGCAGATGATATGCCCTATCATTATGTGCATCTCTTGGATGCGCGGCGTGTCGTTTGACGGCACGACCAAATTTAGCTCGCAAAGCTCGTTCATGGCTCCCCCGGTGCGGCCGCTTAGACCGATCGTTTTGATACCGATTTTTCGCGCTAGCTCGAGCGCTTTTAGTACGTTGCCGCTGTTTCCGCTAGTAGAGATAGCGATGAGCAGATCGCCCTCGCGGCCCAGAGCCTCCAGCTGACGCGAGAAAACAAACTCATATCCGTAGTCGTTGCCGATCGCCGTGAGCGCAGACGTATCGGTCGTTAGCGCGATGCCCGCTAGCGCGCCGCGCTCGGTTTTATAGCGACCCGTTAGCTCGGCTGCGATATGCTGCGCGTCTGCAGCGCTTCCGCCGTTTCCGCAAAGCAAAATTTTACCGCCCGCCTTTAGCGTCGCTACCGCCGTTTCGCAGGCTTTTTTGATATCAGCTTCCAGCGCAAATGTCGCCTTAATAGTGGCTAGATGCCCCTCTAGCTCGCTTTTTATCATTTCAAGAGTCTTCATTTTTTATCCTTTTTATCGTCGCGCTCGTGCTTTTGCCCGCTACGAACTCCACTAGCCGCACGTCTTTTACGACGCTGCTGCCGACGACCTCTTTACCTTCGTAGTCCGCACCCTTTACGAGCACGTCGGGGCGCAGCTTTTCGATCAAATTCAGAGGCGTTAGCTCGTCAAATATCGTCACGTAATCAACCGCCCCAAGCGCCGCTAGCACGGTAGCGCGATCAGCTTGCGCATTTACGGGGCGAGCGTCGCCTTTTAGCGCGCGTACCGAGGCGTCAGAGTTTAGCCCGACGACTAGTATATCGCCAAATTCCCGCGCTTTAGCGAGATAGCTCACGTGCCCAGCGTGCAGGATATCAAAGCAGCCGTTTGTAAAAACCAGCCGCTTTTCGCCGCGGTTTGCTAGCATCACGGCTAGATCATCCGCGCTTTTGATTTTCTCCTCAAAGCCGGCCGCGTTTTTACGGCGCACGAGCTCGTTTATCTCCTCAAAGCTAGCCGTCGCCGAGCCGACCTTAGCCACGACGACCGCAGCGGCTAAATTTGCCGTCTCGATCGCCTTTTTGATACCTTCGCCCGAACCCAGCATCACGCCAAGCGTCGCTAACACCGTATCCCCCGCGCCCGTGACGTCAAAGACCTCTTTTGCCAGAGCCGGAAATTTAACTGCCTGAGCGTCCTCTAAAAGCGCGATGCCCTCCTCCGAGATCGTGATCAGCGAATGGGTCAAATTTAGCTCGTTTTTTAGTAAATTTAGCGCCGTAAAAAGCTGCTCGTCGTTTTCTATCTTAAAGCCCACGGCCTCGCCCGCTTCTTTTTTATTTGGCGTTAGTAGCGTAGCACCCTTATATTTCGAGTAGTCCGCGCCCTTTGGATCGATTAGCACGGGCTTACCCGCATCAGCGCATGCCTTTATGAGTTTTTGGCACAGCGACGGCGTCAGCACGCCCTTGCCGTAGTCCGACAGCAGCGCGACGTCGTAGCTCTCTAGCGCGCGGGCGAAATTTGCCGCCAGCTCGTCCTCGCACGTTACGGCTTCGACGCTTTCTTTATCTATGCGTACGACTTGCTGGTGCGTCGCCATCACGCGGCTTTTTATCGAGCTCGTGCGCCCGATCTCGCGCTTGATAAACTCAGGTCTAGCGCCCTGCTCCCGCAATATACGCTCTATCTCGTCGCCCGTCTCGTCATCGCCTAGCACGCTCATGACGCCCACTTTTGCGCCTAGCGAGAGCAAATTTAGCACCACGTTGCCCGCTCCGCCTAGGCGTTTGGTTTCGTTTTTTATCTTTACCACCTGCACGGGAGCTTCGGGCGAGATACGCTCGCAGCTGCCCCAGATGTAGTGATCTAGCATCAGATCGCCCGCGACCAAAGCACGTACTTCACGCATTTATCTCTTCCTCGTATATCCTTTTTATCTCGGCCGCGTAGTCTTTTATGCCCTCTTCCAGGCTAAATTTAGGCTCGTAGCCCAGCGCCTTTTCAGTCGGCTCAATGTCTGCTTGAGTGTGAAACTGATATGAGCGCGCGTATGGGTTTGGGATGTATTCGCAAGGCAAATTCGACCCTAGCTCGCGCTGCAAGATATCTACGATCTCTTGGAAGCTTCTTGCCGTGCCCGTAGCCGCGTTATACACGCCGCTTGGCGCGTTTAGAGCGAGCAAATTTGCTTGTACGATGTCTTTTATATAGACGAAGTCGCGCTTGATTTTGTCGCTACCCTCAAAGAGGCGCGGATTTTTTCCGCTTAAAATTTGCAGACCGAACTGCAGCACCATCGAGGCGGTTTTGTTTTTATAAAACTCCCTCGCGCCATAAACGTTAAAGTATCTCAGCCCCACTACCGATACACCCTTTTTGGCGTATTTTCGGCCCAGATCGTCCATTTTTAGCTTTGAAAAGCCGTAGACGTTATTAGGCGCTTCGCATTCGCCGACTCTTTGAGGGCTTTTTGCGTTGCCGTACGTGGCGCCGGAGCTTGCGTATATCATGCGCGCGCCCGTTTTTTCGCAGATATCTAGCAGATCTTTAAAGCTATTTAGATTCGTCCTTACGAGCTCGCCTTGCTCGGTCACCGTGGTATCCGAGATCGCAGCCTCGTGAAAGATCGCATCCGGAGCGAATTTTTCGATCATGGCTAGCGTCTTTGCGCAGTTTATGTCGCCCTCGTAAATTTCGCCCGAAAATCCGAGCAAATTTTTAAAATGCCCGAAGCTTTTTAAGTTACCGTTGCTAAATTTCTCGTCGCTTCTAAATTTATCCACGGCGAGCACTTCTACGTCTTTTAAATTTTCATCGAAATAATGCGCCAAATTTGAGCCGATGAAGCCCGCAGCGCCCGTTATTACGACCTTTTTTATATCTTTCATATTTTTCCTTCTTTTTTTAAAAACTCTAGCGCCTCAGCCACGCTTTTTAGCCGGTCGTCCAGCTTTAAATTTATCCCGACGCCGGCACTTTGTCCTGCCTGCACGTCGCTATCCTTGTCGCCTATCATGATTGAGCGCGCAAGGTCGATGTTTAGCTCGTTTGCGGCCTTTAACAGCATGCCGGGCTTTGGTTTACGGCAAAGGCAATTAGCTTCCGGCGCGTGCGGGCAGAAGTAAATTTTCTCTATCTTTACGCCCTCTTTTTCAAACTCGCCAAGCATAAACCTGCAAAGCTCGTCAAACTGCTCCAGCGTGTAGTAGCCTCGCCCGATGCCTGATTGATTCGTCACCACGACTAGCGCGTAGCCAGCCTTGGCAAACTCCCTCAAAGCGACGAAAATGCCCTCTTTAAAAACGAAATCCTCGCGTCTATAAACATAGCCCGCATCCTCGTTTATCACGCCGTCGCGATCAAGAAATAGCGCCTTTTGCGGCTGCGTTTTAAGCTTTGTTTTATCCATGGCGAAAATTATACAAAAAAAATCTAAATTTAACCGAAAATCGCCGCCCGCGCCGCGCTAGAAACTAATGTAAAAAAATAATGTAAAATTTAGCTTTTAAGACTATAATACGCCTACAATTTTATCAAAAAGGATTGAAAATGAAAAAGCTTATCATTGTTTCAGGAGCTGCCGCATTGCTAGCGGGTAGCCTATTTGCCGCTGACGGCGCGACTCTTTACAAAAAATGCGCAGCCTGTCACGGACCGAAAGCCGAAAAAGTGTATCTAAATAAAGTTCCTGCGCTTAACACGCTTTCAAAAGAAGAGATCGCCGAGAGCCTAAAAGGCTATAAAGCAGGCACTCTAGATAAATTTAAAAGCGCAGCTATGATGAAACCTATCGCAAAACCTCTTAGCGACGATGACATCGCGGCTCTATCAGAGTACATCCCTACTCTAAAATAACCCTTTTCGGCGGAGTTTTTCCGCCGATTTTTCTCTGCTTTTTATTTCGCGCTTCATTTTAGTAACTTTTTTATCAAATTTCTTTTCTTTTAAGCTTTTAGGGCTATAATCTCGTCTAAATTTCTATCAAAAAGGACGAAAGATGAAAATCTATCACATTGCAACTGCCGTTTTGGCGCTAAATTTATCTCTGCTTGCGGCTGACGGCGCAGCTATTTACAAAAAATGCGCAGCCTGTCACGGCGAAAAAGCGGACGTAAAATACGCAAACAAAGTACCTGCGCTAACTAGCATCAGCAAAGAGGACCGCATAAAAGCGCTACAAAGCTACAAAGATGGCTCAAACAATAACTTTGGCATGGGCAAGGTCATGCAAATCCACGCCAAAAACCTAAGTGACGAGGATATGGCGGCTGTTAGCGAGTATATCGATAGCTTGAAATAATACCTGCGATTTTAACATAAAAAAATATCGGCGGTCGATGAGATGAATTACGAAGCGACCGCGTCAATCTTGCACATAGACTTTACTCGTTCGCAATGCTTAAATCATACTTTGAGCGCGGCAATTTCGAGCAAAATTATTATATACGCCAGCGCCGACTAGCTAAAAACCGGGCTGGCGGCTTCACTTAAAATCACGAGCTTGTAACTACGGACGGCAAAACTAAATTTGATACTCGTTAGTACTTAGCTCTCCTCGTAAAAGCTTGCCAAAGCGCGCGGCTGCGGCGTCTACGGCATCGTCGCCAAACTCGCCGGGCTCAAATCCGCTGCTGATAAACGGCACGGCAAAGTCCATCCCGCAGTAGTTTGCCGCGATCTTAAGCGGCGTTAAAATTTCATCCAAGCTAAAGCCGATCGCGCCCTGTTTAGAGTATTCTCCAAGCGGGGTGCTGACGCTTAGCGCAAGCTGCAAGACCTTGCCTTTAAGCGCGCCGGAACCCACTAGCTCGTGCGAAAAGACGATATCGATATAGGCTTTTAGCATAGGCGGCACGTTTAGCCAGTACATCGGGTACAAAAATACAATGCGCTCGGCAGCCGCTAACGCGTCTTGCTCTGAGCTGGCGTCTATGCGTGCGATATCTAAGCCGTAAAGCCCCTCCAAATGGCGCACTTCGACGTCCGTAGCAGCCTTTGCTACCTGCGATAAAGCTTTGTTTACGCGAGATGCGGCGAGATTTGGGTGCGATAAGATAACTAGCGTTTTCATGTTGTTTCCTTTGTTTAAATTTGCGGAATCATATCGTTAAAAAGCTAAAAGTAGATTAAAAATGCTTGCCAGAGCGAAGCTTTTACAAGCAAGAAAGCAAAAAATTATTAGGACTAAGCCACGCCCGCTAGGTGATTGCGGCGATTAAATTTACACGGCTCCGGACCGCCTAAACTCCAAGCAGGCGGCATACCCAGCGGGTGCGTCAAGCGGCAATCTTGATTTGATTGCGAGGCATTGCTAGAGCGAGTAAATTTAGCCGACGAGAGGCTAAATTTGCCGGCGACGCGCTTGCCGGCAAAGGATAGCCGATTTTTTACGCCGTTAGCTTACGCTTGCGCGCTTTTATTATTTTGCACGGTAAATTTGCCGTCCAAGACGCCAAAATCTCACGCTTAATT
>JBHRQF010000096.1:0-5760 GCA_042645325.1 Campylobacter sp.
TGCATCCCTTAAATCCGCGGGCTCGTTGTGAGAAGGTAGAGGCGACAAGCGGCGCGTCTAAATTTAAAGCTTAGACGACTGCGGATCGAGCGTGAAATTTAGCCGTTTTTGATGCGAGAAATTTTGACGCATTATAAAATTTAGCTCGGCGCCGTTCAAAGCGTACGCCATCAAAATGGCTAGATAAATTAAAATTTAAAGGAGCAAAAATGCAGTATTTAACCTTAAACGACGGCAACAAAATGCCGATTTTAGGCTACGGAGTCTATCAGGTGGAGCCTGCGGAGGCTCAAAGGTGCGTTGAGGATGCGATTGGCGTGGGTTACCGTCTCATCGACACCGCGCAGGCTTATCGCAACGAAGAGGGCGTTGGCGCGGCGGTTAAAACGGCGATAGCCGGCGGCGTGAAACGTGAGGAGCTTTTTATAACGACAAAGCTTTGGGTGAGCGACGTAAGCGAGGATAGAGCGCTAAAAGCCTTTGATGCGTCGATGAAAAAGCTAGGGCTTGATTATCTCGATCTGTATCTCATCCATCAGCCATATAGCGACACCTACGGCGCGTGGCGAGCGATGAGTAGGCTTAAAAAAGAGGGTCGCATCCGCTCTATCGGCGTTAGCAACTTCTACGCTGATCGGATCGTCGATCTGTGCGAAAACAGCGGCGTCATCCCTGCGGTAAATCAGCTTGAGTGCCATCCGTTTTATCAGCGTGAAGCGTTAAAACGCGTACTTGATGGCTACGGCATAGCATTTGAGTCGTGGGCTAGCTTCGCCGAGGGCAAAAACGATATATTTAAAAACACCGTACTAAGCGGTATCGGTGAAAAATATGGCAAAAGCTCAGCTCAGGTTATTTTGCGCTGGCTAATTCAGCGCGGTATCGCCGTCATTCCAAAAAGCGTAAAAATCGAGCGAATGAGGCAGAATTTCGATATTTTTGATTTCGCGCTTGCGCCTGATGATATGGCTGCTATCGCTGCGCTGGATACAGGCAAGACGCTATTTTTCGACCACAGAGATGACAGCATGGTAAAACGGATTATAAACTGGATGAAGGATAATACGCCAAAACAATAAAAGCAGGCCTATTTTTCGATCACCGCGACCCGCAATGGGTCAAAAGACTAAATAACTATAAATAAGGAGCAAGCAATGAAAAAACGCGATTTTATGAAAATTTCAGTAGAAGGAGCAGTAGCTATGAGCAGTTTAAACGCAAAAGAAAACAATGCTGGCGAGAGGGTAGAAAAACCCAAAGTCCCATTCGCCAACCCGAGCAAAGAGGCTGCCGCAAATGTGGCTAAAAATCCGTTCGGCCTGGTCTACGGCGACGCGATAAGCAAAAACGAGGCGGGCAAGGTAAATTTGACGCCGGTAAGCTATAAATCTCGCGGCTTAGATATCGCGGCCAACGTCTATACGCCCGCAAATTTTGATCCTAACAAGAGTTACGCGGCCGTCGTCGTGGCGCATCCAAACGGCGGTGTGAAGGAGCAGGTAGCGGGTCTTTATGCGCAGCGCCTAGCGGAGCTTGGTTACGTCGCGATCGCCTTTGACGCGGCTTATCAGGGCGCTAGCGGGGGCATGCCGCGCAACGTCGATACGCCTGCAAACAGGATCGAGGATATCCGCGCGGCAGCCGATTTTTTGCTTAAATTTAAAGGCGTAGATCGTGACCGTATCGGAGTGCTAGGCATCTGCGGAGGCGGCGGATATACGCTAAAAGCCGCGCAGACTGATAAAATTTTCAAAGTCGTGGCGACGCTAAGTGCTTTTGATAGCGGACTAGCTAGGCGAAACGGCTTTTTGGACGCGCAAATTTCGACTATCCAGCAACGACTAAAAGACGCTAGCGACGCACGCGCCAAAGAGGTGCTAACGGGCGAGGTTGAATACGTGCCGGATCCAAATTTAACCGACGAGGAGATAGCCAAAATCACCAACGATCTTTACCGCGAGGGGCTAAAATACTACCACCGCACGCACGCGCATCCAAACTCCACCTTCGCCTACACCAAAAGCAGTCTGCTAGATCTCATGAACTTCGACGCTGCGAGCAATATGGATCTAATCAATCAGCCGCTTTTGATGATGGTAGGCTCCAAAGCCGACAGCGCCTATATGAGCGAGCGAGCTTTCGCGGGCGCTAGCGGTACGCAGAAGAAGGAGTACTTTAAGATAGACGGAGCGCTACATATTGACACTTACTATAAGCCCGAATACGTGGACGTCGCGATGAAAAAGCTAGCCCAGTTTTACGGAGAAAATTTGTAAAAACGAATAAAAACAAAGGATATGCGGTGAAAATTTTTAGAATTGTTTTAGCTATTTTATTCGCTTTAAATTTAAGCTCGGCAAAGGAGCAAGCGATGATAAATTTTAACGAGCTTCCGCACGCGGCAAAGCTTAGCGGAGCTCTTAGCGACAAGCAGCTAGCGCTCGTTAGCGTGGCTGCTTATGCGGCGGCTGGCGATGCGGACAAACTAAAAGGCGCGCTGCAAAACGCAAGAGATGCCTTAAAAAGTCTTTAGCGGTTTTTGGTTATAGGGGTAAATTTGAAAAAGTTTTTGATTTCGGCGCTATTTGCGGCGGCGTTAGCGGGAGGGCAAATGAACGATAATTTTACAAAAGAGAGCAAAATTTCAGACGTCGTCCATGATGCGGCGTTTGGTGATTACGGCAGGCTGCTTTTTCCTACGCACAAGGATTACTTTGGCGGCGGTAAGCTCGGCGAGCTAAATTTGACGTGGTACGAGCATATCGACGCGGATAAAACGGTTGAAGTTTTAAACCACCTAAAAGATCGCGCCAAAGCCGGCAAGCAGGTATTTTACGATATTTACTCAAATACCGAAAAAGCCGCCGATCCACGCAAAAATGATACTGGACTTTTTTATTTTAAAGGCGAGCGGGGCAAGCCGTTTGCAGTGGTGGTCGCCGGAGGCGGCTTTGCCTATGTGAGCGCGATGCATGATAGTTTCCCGCACGCGCTTGAGCTTTCTAAAAAGGGCTACAACGCCTTTGCGTTGATCTACCGCCCGGGCGCTAGGAGCGGGTCGCAAGACCTTGCTCGTGCGATTAGCTTTATTTTTGAGCACGCAAAGGAGCTTGAGGTGGGAGCGGAGTTTTATTCGCTGTGGGGCGGCTCGGCCGGAGCTAGGCTTGCGGCGATGCTGGGAAGCTACGGCACGCAGGCTTTTGAGCAGGGCTCGCATCCGCGACCTGCAGCCGTGATAATGCAATATACGGGCTATTCGGATTTTACGCGAAACGATCCGCCGACCTTTGCCGTCGTTGGCGAAAACGACTGGATCGCAAGCCCCGGCGTGATGGAGAGACGGATACGAAATTTAGCCGCTACGGGCGTTAAAACGCAGTTTCGTAGCTACGCAAATTTAGGTCACGGATTTGGCTTAGGCACCGGCACGGCAGCACAGGGCTGGCTGGATGAGGCGGTCAAATTTTGGCAAGAACAGATGAGATAAAGGAAAGAAAATAAAATGAAAAAATTAAGCAAAATAATGGCTGGAGCGCTTGCTATGTGTTCATTCGCGGCGGGCGAAAGTGCAGCAGGAAATATAAAATTTGAGCCCCAAAAGACGCTCGTAGTCTATTTTTCAGCAGGCGGCAATAC
This sequence comes from Campylobacter sp., assembly GCA_042645325.1. Taxonomy (GTDB): domain Bacteria; phylum Campylobacterota; class Campylobacteria; order Campylobacterales; family Campylobacteraceae; genus Campylobacter_A. The sequence goes on from JBHRQF010000096.1 coordinate 3,637, forward strand.
GGCTAGAGCGGCAAATTTAATAGCACAAAATTTAGGTGCTAAGATAGTTGAACTAAAGCCCGTGCAGCCCTACACGAACGCTGATCTAAACTACAACGATCCAAAAAGTCGCATTAGTCGCGAACATGACGATGCGTCGCTTAGGAGCGTACCGCTAACTAACGCTAAAATCCCCGGCTGGGAGAGCTACGAGGCTGTTTTCGTGGGCTATCCGATCTGGTGGCACGATGCTGCGTGGCCGATCGACGAGTTTATAAAAAACAACGATTTTAGCGGCAAAAAGGTGATCCCGTTTTGCACCGTTTATAGCTCCGGGCTTGAAAATAGCGATAAAAATTTAGCCAAGAAAGCAAACGGCGGCGAGTGGCTAGCGGGGAAGTGCTTCGGCGAGAGGCCGAGCGAAAAAGAGATAAAAGAGTGGCTTGCGAAATTTTAGGCGATCTGAGCGCTATTTTGATTTATTTTTAAATTTTAGTTTCCTAATTTGGAAAACCTTGCGCTTTACCGTTGTTTGTTACAATAAGACCATACCTTAATCTTACGGGAGGATATCATGAAACCAAATTTATCAACCAAATTTGCACGAACGGCATTGCTAACTATAGCTTTGGGCTTTATAGCGCCAGCGTTAGCGAGTCAAGATCCGATCCAAGCCGGTAGCGACATCGCTGTAGTTCATACTGAAGCTGGTAAAATTCAAGGCTATATCCATAACGATATTTTGACCTACAAAGGCATCGCGTATGCCATGGCTGAGCGTTTTATGCCGCCGCAAAAAGTGGCAAAATGGCAGGGCGTAAAAATGGCTTTAACTTATGGCGATGTATGTCCGCAAGTTCCGATGGGCGGACGTTCGTTTTTCTTTACCGGCCCGGAAATGACGCAGAGCGAGCAGTGCTTAAATTTAAATATATGGGCGCCTAAGAATGATGGCAAAAAACGTGCGGTAATGGTATGGATTCACGGAGGAGGCTTTCAGTCCGGAGCGTCTAACGATCTACATAGCTATGACGGAGAAAATTTGGCCCGCTCGGGCGATGTGGTAGTGGTTTCTGTTAATCACCGCTTGAATGCGATGGGGCATTTGGATCTATCCGCTTACGGCGAGCAGTACAAATACTCGGCAAATTTAGGCGTACAAGATTTGGTGGCTTCACTGGAGTGGGTTAAAGAAAACATTGATAAATTCGGCGGAGATCCGGCAAACGTTACTATTTTTGGCGAAAGCGGAGGCGGAGCAAAAGTGCTTACATTAATGGGAACGCCGGCAGCCAAAGGTTTATTTAGCAAAGCGATCGTCGAAAGTGGCGCAGTAGAAAAAATGGGAATGACGCTCACCTCTCCTAAAGCAGGCAGGCGCGTAGCAGAGCTAACGCTTGCAAATTTGGGCGTAAAACCAACCGCGCTTGATAAGCTCAAAGTGTTTACACCGGCGCAAATTAACGAGGCGGCAAACAAAGCTCTAAAGCAAACGGCCCAGGAACAAAAACTTATGCCTCTTCGCGGACAAGGCTATGGTTTATCGTGGGCACCGACAATGGACGGCGATTATATCCCGCAAGAGCCTGTAGGCGAAAAATATCCAGAATTATCAAAAGATATTCCGCTCTTGATCGGTTCAAATTTAACAGAATGGGAGAGCTTCCCGCTGCAACTAGATTTAGCCAATACACAAAAAGATAACCGCTTTACTTGGAGCGACTCGCAAGTGGAGGAAAAGCTAAAAGTAAAATATGGCAATAAGACCGCCAAGGTCATAGAGGCATTCCGTGAAGCCTATCCAAAACGCCGTTTGGCCGATGCACTCTATGTGGATAGTTTTCTGCGTGCTCCGGCATTAAAAACTGCGAGTTTAAAAGCTGATCAGCACGCTGCGCCGGTGTATAACTACATATTTAGCTGGGATACTCCCGTGTTTAACGGCGTACCGATGAGCTATCATACCGCAGAAATCGCCTTTGTCTTTAACAATATCGATAAAATGGAACAAGCCACGGGCGGCGGCAAAGAGGCGCGCGAGTTGGCGAAAAAAATGAGCACGGCTTGGGTAAATTTTGCCAAAACAGGCAATCCAAACGGCGGCGATTTGCCGCAATGGGACGCTTATACTCGCGAAAACGGCAA